>JBLMXS010000401.1:0-45611 GCA_050257895.1 Thiohalocapsa sp. | reverse complement strand
GCAAGAAAGCTTCACCGCAGAGGACGCAGAGGGTTCGCAAAGGACGCGAAGACGATGAGATCCTCGACGACCTCCGCGATTGCTCTGCGACCTCCGCGGTAAAGCGTTTCTTTTTATCGCCTTCAGCGAGGAGCGAGACGATGCGGGAGCTGACATACGGCGAGGCGGCGCTCGAAGCGATCGCCGAGGAGATGCGCCGGGACGACAAGATCTTCTACATGTCGACCGATGCGCTGCCTCCGCTCCTGAAGGAGTTCGGCCCCGAACGCATCCGCGCCACGCCGATCACCGAGGCGGCCTTCACCGGCATGGCGATCGGCGCCGCCGGCTGCGGTTTCCGGCCGATCGCCGACTGGCGGCAGGTGACCTTCTGCTTTGTCGCGATGGACCAGATCGTTAACCAGGCCGCCAAGATCCACTACATGTTCGGCGGCCAGGTCAACTTCCCGATCCTCTTCCGCGCGTCGGTCGGCGGGGGCGGCCGCGTCGCGGCGCAGCATTCGCAATCGCCCTATTCGATGTTCATGAATGTCGCCGGGCTCAAGATGTTCCTGCCGTCGACCCCCTACGACATGAAGGGGCTGATGAAGACGGCGATCCGCGACAACAACCCGGTCATCTCGTTCGAAGCGAGCCGCCTCGCCGGCCTCAAGGGTCCGGTGCCGGACGAGGATTACGCGATCCCGTTGGGCCAGGCCGACGTCAAGCGCGAGGGCAAGGACGTGACCATCGTTGCGGTCGCGTGGCTGGTGCACGAGGCGCTGGCCGCTGCCGAGGAGTTGGCCCGGGAGGGGATCTCGGCCGAGGTGGTCGATCCCCGGACGCTAGTGCCGCTCGATGCCGACACAATCCGCGCCTCGGTGCGCAAGACCGGCCGCCTCGTCATCGCCGACGAGGCCGGCCCGACCGCCGGCCTTTCGGCCGAGATCGCCGCCATCGTCACCGAGGATCCGCAGACCTTCGCCGCGCTCGCGGCGCCGGTGAAGCGGGTGTGCGCGCTGCAGGTGCCGATCCCCTACAGCCCGGTCCTCGAAAACCACGTCTTCCCCGACCGCAACCGCATCCTCGCCGGCGTCCGCGACAGTCCTCAAAGGCCGTAGCGCCGCCTAATCCCAGCAGCTTAGCGAGCATCGATGCAGATCGTCGACGCGCAGATCCACACCTGGGGCTCGGGACTGCCGAGCAACCAGTCGCACTGGCAGGTGACCCATTTCACGCCGGCAGAGGCGATCGCGCTGATGGACCCGGCCGGCGTCGATGCGGCCATCATCCATCCGCCCGGCTGGGACCCCAATTCGACCGCGATGGCGCTGCAGGCCGTCACCGACTACCCCGGCCGCTTCGCGATCATGGGGGCATTGCCGCTCGACCGTGCCGACACGCGCGAGCGCATCGCGACGTGGCGCGACCAGCCCGGCATGCTCGGGCTGCGCTACACCTTCCTCTCCGAGCCGATGCGGACCCGGCTCGCCGACGGCACGCTCGACTGGCTGTGGGCGGCGGCCGAGCGGGCCGGCGTGCCGATCGCGATGCTGGCGACCGACTCGTTGCGCGACATTGGCGGCATAGCCGAGCGCCATCCCGGCCTCAAGCTGACGATCGATCATCTCGGCGGCCGCGGCGGCACCTCTCAGGAAAAGGACGCCGCCGCGATGACCCACATGCCGGCTTTGCTGGCGCTGGCGAAACATCCCAACGTCGCGGTCAAGGCGACCGGCGTGCCGCATTATTCGAGCGAACCCTACCCGTTCCGCGGCATGCACCCGTATCTCAAGCAGGTGTTCGACGCGTTCGGCCCCGACCGCATGTTCTGGGGCACCGACATCACCAAGATGAAGCCGTCCTGGCACCAATGCGTCACGATGTTCACCGAGGGACTGCCGTGGCTCACAGGCCATGACCTCGATGTCGTGATGGGCGAGGCCATCTGCGCCTGGTGGGGCTGGGACCGCACCGCCTGATCACGGCACGACTGACCGCGCAATGCAGGTCGGCGGAAAAACCCAGGGAGGGAAGCACCATGAGGCGATGGCGGAAACTGGTCGCGGCGGCATGCCTTGCGGCGGCAGCGATCACCGGCGGCGTCGCGTCGGCGGCAGAGCCGGGCAAGCCGGAAGGCGAGATGCGGTTTGCGGTCTACGTGACGATCGCGCCGGCCTGGCTTGATCCGGGACAGGTCACTCAGGGTTTCCTGTCGTCGTTCTGGTTCAACTATGGGCTGCACGATGCGCTGGTGAAGCCGATGCCCGACAATCCGATGGCGCCGAGCCTCGCGGAATCCTGGACCGAGAGCCCGGATCACTTCTCTTATCAATTCAAGCTGCGCAAGGGGTTGCAATTCCACAACGGCGACCCGTTCACCGCCGACGACGTCAAGTTCAGCTTCGAGCGCGCCAAGGGGGTGGAAATCCACCAGAAGGTGAAGGAGGTCGAAATCGTCGACCCGTACACGGTGCGCTTTGTGATGCCTGCGCCGTGGCCGGACTTCATGGCGTATTACGGCACGCTCGCGAGTGCCGCCGGCTGGATCACCCCCAAGAAATATATTGAGAAAGTCGGTCCCGACGGCTTCCTGAAACACCCGATCGGTCTCGGGCCGTACAAATTCGTCAGCCAGAACCCCGGCGTGGACCTAGTTATGGAGGCGAACGAGCACTACTGGCGCAAGGTGCCGTCGGTCAAACGCCTGGTGTTCAAGAGCGTGCCGGAGGGGACCACGCGCCTGGCGATGCTGAAGCGCGGCGAGGTCGACGTCGCCTATCTTCTGGAAGGAGAGCTCGGCGAAACGATCAGGAACGACCCGCAATTGAAGCTCGTCTTCTCCGGCGGCGTCGGGAGTCATGTCCTCGACTTTTTCGACATGTGGACTCCGAAATCGCCTTGGCACGATGTGCGGGTGCGCAAGGCGGCCAGCCTCGCTCTCGACCGCAAGGCGCTGAGCGACGCCGCCACTCTCGGCGCCTCCCGGCCGACCGGTAGCATCGTGTTTCCGAAGATGGAATACGCGAAGACGTACGAGCCCGACCCCTACGATCCGGAGGCGGCGAAGAAGCTGCTCGCCGAGGCGGGGTATCCTAACGGGTTTGACGCAGGCGACATGTACGCCATTCCGCCGTATTTTTCCACCGGCGAAGCAATTAGCGGCTATCTCGGCGCGATCGGCATCAAGACCAGGCTACGCACGATGGAGCGGGCCGCTTATTTCACCGGGCTCGCGGCCAAAAAATTCAAGGGCGTGTGCTTCTGCAGCGTCTCCGGCTACGGCAATGCCTCGACGCGCATGGCGGCAATCGTGCCGAGCGACGGCATCTGGGCCTATGGCGGATGGCCCGACCTCGATGAATTGTTCAAAAAGCAGCTCCACGAGACAGACACCAAAAAGCGCGAGGCCATGCTGCACGAAATCCAGAAGATCGTGCACGACCGGGTTCGGGTCGCGCCGATCTGGGAATATTTCTGGCCGAGCGGCATCGGCCCGCGCGTCGCCGAGGCGTCGCTGATGAAGATCGACCCGTTCCCCTGGTCGGCGCCGCTGGAGGACGTCAAGCTCAAGCAGCAATGACCTCCCTCACTCGCCGCCAAAAAGAATTGTAGGGCGGAAAAGAGAAGCGCATTCCGCCGACGCCGCCGGCGGATTACCCTCGGGCTTCGCCGAGGTCCATCCGCCCTACGGAATGAAAGAGGAGAGTGCCGAGATGAAGACGAATGCGAAGGAGAAGCCGGTCTGCGTCGTGATCGGCGCCACCTCGAAATGGCAGGCGGACGGCCGCAACACGGTGCTGGCGCATGGCCACGCAGTCGACGACAGCGATGTCGAGGTCGGGGTGCGGTGGGGTGTCGGCGGCGCGATCGCGCAGAAATTCGCGCGGGAGGGGTTCTTCACCGTCGTCACGACACGCCATGAGGGCAACGCCGCGCCGCTCGTCAAGGCGATCCGCGAGCAGGGCGGCGAGGCGATGATCGTCGAACTGGATCTCGTCTCGCAGGGCTCGATCAAGAACGCTTTCGAGACGATCCGCCGCGAAGCGGGCGACCCCGAAATCCTGATCTACAACGCTGGCTACCTCGAAGGCCGCGACCTGCCGCCCGAGAAGGAGCTGCTCGAATACGTGCCGGTCGAAATGCTCGACACCGGGCTGCATATCTCGGCCCGAGGCCCGTTCCTCGTCGCCCAGGAAGTCTTGCCGGCGATGCGCAAGCAGGGCCATGGCTCGTTCTTCTTCTCCAACAATTCGAGCTCGCTGCGCGGCAAGAAGCGCTACACGGGTCAGTCGCTCTATTACCCCCGCGTTATGATGCGCACGCTGGCGCAGGTGCTGACCGAGGAGTATTCGGAACACGGCGTGCACGTCGCCAACATCGTCATCGACGGCTCGATCGACTCGCCGGGCAGCCGTAACCTGCCGCGCAGCGCCAATCGCCGCGACCTCGTCATCAACCCAGAGAAGATCGCCGACGCGTACTGGTACCTGCACACCCAGGACAAATCCTGCTGGACCCACGAACTGCAGCTGACCCCGTTTGCCGCCAAACCGAGCTACTGAGCGGCCTGTCGCAAAGCCCCTCTACCCGCCAGCGGGGAGGAAGAGAGAGGCCGCGCTTCGGCGCGTTCCCTCTCCCCGCTTGCGGGGAGAGGGTTAGGGTGAGGGGCTCTAGGAAACCGGAATACGCTGATGAACCTCGCCGCCCTGTTGTTCGATGTGGCGCGGCGGCTGCCGCAGCGTCCGGCGGTCGCCGACGGCAATCACGCGTGGACTTACGGCAAGCTGGCACAGCGGGTCGCGGCGCTGGCCGGCGGCTTCAGGGCGCGCGGCCTCGTCCCCGGCGACCGCGTCCTGTTGAGCCTCGAGAATTGCGGGGAGTTCGTCGAGTTGCTGTTCGGCTGCTGGGCGGCCGGGCTGTGCGCCGTCCCGGCCAACGCCCGGCTGCACCCGCGCGAGGTCGAATACATCGCCGACAATTGCGCCGCCCGCCTCTTGGTGGCGACGCCGTCGCTGGCCGAGACATTGGCGCCGGTTGCCGACGCCGTTCCCGCCTTGGGCGCACCGGTCGCCACCGGCAGCGCCGAATATCGCGCCCTCCTCGCCGCCGAGCCGCTCGCTCCCGAGGCCGGATCCGCGGCCGACCGCGCCTGGCTGTTCTACACCTCCGGCACCACCGGCCGGCCGAAAGGTGCGGTGCTGACGCACCGCAACCTCCTCTTCATGAGCCATTGCTACTACGCCGACATCGACGCGATCGACGAAGAGGACACGCATCTATTGGCGGCGCCGGTGTCGCACGGCGCCGGGCTTTATGCGCTGCCCTTCCTGTTGAAAGGGGCGGCGCAGGTGGTGCTGCCGCATTTCGACGTCGCGGCGATCCTCGAGGCGGTGGCAAGCCGCAAGCAGGTGTCGCTGTTCGCCGCCCCGACGATGCTGAGCCGCCTGACGCAGGCGCCGCAGACCGCGAGCGCCGACCTCGCCAATCTGAAGACGATCTATTACGGCGGCGGGCCGATGTACGTCGCCGACCTCGAACTGGCCCTGACGCGGTTCGGGCCGCGCCTCTACCAGCTGTACGGCCAGGGAGAGTCGCCAATGACGATCACCGGCCTGACCAAGCGCATGCATGCCGAGCGGGACGATCCGCGCTGGCGGCAGCGGCTGGGCTCGGCCGGGGTGGCGCGCACCGGCGTCCTTGTCAGGGTCGTCGACGAGGACGACCGCGACCTGCCGCCCGGCGCGGTCGGCGAGATCGTCACGCGCAGCGACTGCGTCATGGAGGGCTATTGGCAGAACCCCGCCGCGAGCGCCGAGACACTGCGCGGCGGCTGGCTGCATACCGGCGATCTCGGCAGCCTCGACGCTGACGGGTTCCTGACATTGCACGACCGATCGAAGGACATGATCATCTCGGGCGGCAGCAACATCTACCCGCGCGAAATCGAGGAGGTGCTGCTGCGCCATCCTGGAGTCGTCGAGGCGTCGGTGGTCGGGCGGCCGCACCCCGATTGGGGCGAGGAGGTCGTGGCTTTTATCGTTGCCCGGCCCGGGGCCGCCGTGGCGATCGAGGAACTGGACCGCCTCTGCCTCGATCACATCGCCCGCTTCAAGCGGCCGCGCCACTATCGCTTTGTCGACGCCCTGCCAAAAAACAATTACGGCAAGGTCCTGAAGACCGAGCTGCGGCAACTGCTGCAGTCGGAATAGCCTGCGTTCGCATGATGGGTTTCGCGTTGCTCAACCCATCCTACAAGCTTCACCGGTTTCGTAGGATGGGTTGAGCGGAGCGAAACCCATCTCCGGCCAAAACCGCATGCGAGAGGAGCAAATGAGGGTCGGACGTCGGACCGTGTTGCGCGGCGGCATCGCCGCTGCCGTCGCCGCTGCAGCCGCGATGCGCGCGCTCCAGCCCGCCCTCGCCCAGGCGCAGACGCCGGCGCAATTCATTGCCGCACTCGGCAACCAAGCGTTCGCGGTGATCGAGGGCAATTACTCGATCGAGCAGAAGCTGGCCTATTTCAGGCTGCTGCTGCGGCAGGATTTCGACATCGCGGGTTCGGCGCCGTTTGTGCTGGGCCCTTACTGGCGGGTCGCCAGCGAGGCCGAGCGCGCCCAGTTCGTTGCTCTCCTCGTCGACTATATTGTCATCACCTTCGGCCGGCGGCTGGCCGAATACGGCGGCCAGTCGCTGCGCGTCACTGGCGGCCGCAAGACCGAGTACGAAACCCTGGTGACCAGCGAGCTCGCGAGGTCGGGCGGCCAGCCGGTCAGGGTCGATTGGGTGCTCGTCGAGCGCGGCGGGGTCTATCGGGTCGCCGACGTCGTCGTCGACGGCGTCAGCATGCGGGTCAATCTGCGCTCCGAGATCGGCGCCATGCTGCAGCGCTCCGGCGGGGTTGTCGGCGCGCTCCTGATGGCAATGCGCCAGGTCATCGCGCAATCCGGCCTGTGACCCGCAACAGGAGCGCGGCTACGGCAGCATCTTCGCGACGAGGGCGCCGGCGGCGTCCCAGTCGTAGGTGCGGAACGAGTGGCCGGCGGTGACGAACGGCGCGCCGGCGTAGAACATCTCGTATTGCGTGTGGCGGCCGGCGAATTCCGACCCCAAGGCATCCCACGCCAGCTTCAGGAAATCGACGCGCTGCCGCGGCCCGAGCCCGGTCGCTTCGAGCGGCGAGCGCTGCGTCTTCTCGATGATCGCCCGCAGCTCCGGGTTCTGCCAGTCGCGCTCGGATGACGGCAGCATGATGAGGGCGCCGCCGGCGAGCCCGCGGATCGTCTCGACAAGCCGCGGGTAGAGCTCCTGCGTCAGCACCTGCGCGGCGTACATCAGGTGCTTGTCGGGGACGAAATAGGGGCCATCGAGATGCCCCTTCGCCTCCATCCCCCACACCATCCCCTCGACCATCGCCGCCTGCGCCGCTAGCCGGCCGAGGGTCTCGCGCACCGGCGGCATTGCCGCGGTGCCGATCGTCTCGGTAAGGCGCTGCGCGACGCCGACGAGAAACCGCACCTTCACGCTCAGGCGGATCTGCGCCTGGTAGTTCTGGAAGGTATGGCCGAGCGTGTCATGGAACTGGGCGCGGCACATGTCCGTGTCGCGATAGACGAAGACGCGCTCCCACGGCACCCGCACGTCCTCGAACCACAAGAGCGCGTCGTTCTCGTCGAACTGCCAGGCGAGCGGGTTGTCGGCGCGCGACGCGGCGGCGGCCTCGTACGATTTGCGCGACAGGATCTTGAGGCCTGGCGTCGCCACCGGGATCGCGAACGACACGGCCAGCGCCTCCTCGCCGGGCCTCAGCGGCTGCAAGTTGGCGACCAGCACCTCGTTCGCCATGATCACGGCGGTGCCGAGCATCTTGGCGCCGCGCACGGTGATGCCGGCGGCGTTCTCGTCGACCACCCGCGCGACGAGGTCCTCCTCCTGCTCGCCCCAGGACCGGTTGCGGTCGGCCTGCGGGTTGATAATGACGTAGCTGAGATAGAGGTCGTGCCGGCTGGCGTAATCGAAATAATCGATGAGCGCCTTGGCGCGCGCCTTGCCATGCCGGCGGAACACGTCGATCCCGATGACCTGCCCGACGAGGCTCGAGGCGACGTGGTCCGGGGCCCGCCCCAAAAAGCCACACGACAAGTTCGCCCATTCGCTCATCGCCAGCCGCCGCGCCACCAGCTCGTCATAGCTTTTCGGCAGCTGCCAGCAGCGGTTGACACGGGCGTAGCCGCCGCGGCCGCGGTCCGGCGCGAAAGTTACCCGGTCGAGGTTCCCCGGCTGCGCCTGGTAGTCGTAAAGCGCCGCGGCAGCGGCGACGGCGTTGCGGAACGCCGGATGCGTCGTGACATCCCCGACAAGCTCGCCGTCGATGTAGACTGCCCGCCCGTCGCGCAGCGATTCCAGATGCTGGGCGCCGTCCTTCACCTCCGCCATGCCGCCCTCCCGCTTCAAGGTGATCCCAATAGACATGCGCGCTCCGTCCGCCATGAAGGGGCGAGGGCTTGCAAGTGCGATCGCCGTGCGTTCCTCGTGCTGTTCCCTGGAGCTGTTCCTTTGCCTCGCGCCGCCGCCACGGTAGACTGCCGCATCGCGTGTGGAGGGAACAGCCATGATGATCGACATGCATGCCCATTGGCGCCCGGCCGAAGTCGCCGACGCGCTGCGCGCCCGCTCGAAGGAGCCGCGTATCGTCAGGAACCCCGACGGCAGCGAGGTGGTGGCGACCCGGATGGGCGAAGAGCCGCTCGCCAAGGCGTTCGACGACGTCGAGTTCCACCTGGCGCGGATGGAGCGCCAGGGCGTCGAGACCAGTGTCCTGTCGCTGCTCGGCTCGTTCAACTGGATCGAGTCGCAGCCGCTGGAGGTCTCGCGGCCGCTCTGCCAGGCCGTCAATGACGGGCTGTCGGCGATCTGTAGGAAGCATCCCGGCCGCTTCGCGGCCTATGCTGCCCTGCCGCTGGCCGACATCGCGGCGGCGGCCGCCGAACTCGACCGCGCCATGGACCTGCCCGGCATGATCGGCGCGCAGATCCCCGGCAATTATTTCCTGACCCGCCGCGACGCCGAGGCGATGCGGCCGCTCTTCGAGGTGGCGAACCGCCGCCACGCCGCGCTCTTCATCCACCATGGCCCGCGCCCCGGCGACGCCTTCCCGAAGGTCGGCGGCGACACCGACAACGCCCGCCGCCGCAACGGCACGCTCGACATGCAGGCGAGCCTGTCGTCGGTGATGGTAACCTTGTGCCTGACCGATGTGCTGGCCCCCTACCCGGATGTGACGGTGCAGGTCCATAACCTCGGCGGCAACATCCCCTACGAGGTCGAGCGCATGGACCACCGCTGCCTGCTCGACACGCCGGACGAGGAATTGCCGTCCTCGCGCATCCGGAAGGCGAAGGTCTATGTCGACTGCAACTCGTTCGGACCGCGCGCTATCGAGGCGGCGGTTGCGCTCTACGGCGCCGACCGCATCGTCTGCGGCACCGACGGCACCGAGTTCGGCGTCGACTGGACCCACAAGGCCTTGGCCGAGGCCGCGATCGGCGAGGCGGCGCGGGCGCAGATCCTGCACGACAACGCCGCCGCGATGATCGCCCGCATCACCGCCGCGCAGCGCCCGCAAGCCGCCGCCGCCAACTGAGTTTCCGCTTTTAGTTTCCGCTCGGGGACCGCGGGCATCTTGCCCGCATGCGGCCGGGACGGCCGCGGTCCGGGCGCATGCGCCGCCTTATGCCGCCGCCGGCGCCCTCGCGTCAGCGGCACGGGCGGCGCGACTGCGCTCGATGACCGAGTCGATCAGCTTGATGAACTCCGGGATGCGGAACGGTTTGGCCATGTAGCCGTCGCACCCGCTGTCGCGGATGACCTGCTCGTCGATCAGAAAGGCGGTCGCGATGATGATCGGAATGTCTTTCGTATAAGCATCGTCCTTCAGCGTCCGCGTCACTTCGAGACCCGACAGCCCCGGCATCCGGACGTCCATAACGATGAGATCGGGGCGCTCGTCGTGTGCGCGCACGAACCCTTGATAACCGTTCACTGCCTGCAGCGCCCGGTAGCCGCGTTTGGCCAGTGCAACGGCAAATAATTTCAGGTTCAAAGGTTCGTCTTCGACGATCAGGACCGTCCGTTGATCGGCCTGCTTTCTGCGGCTGCCGCGCGGCTGAGCACTCATTGGGCCACTTCGCTCATTCGTTGCTGCAAGTCTGTAATGAGCAATTAGTGTTGAGAAGCGGTTAACCTCGACGGCGACTTGTTCGACAACCGCGCGCATTTGGATTAAAGGCCCTTCGCCTAAAAGCCCCCTGGACGGAGGAGGGGCAGGGTACCTTGTCCGCTCTGTTGTCCGGAAGGTGGCGAGGCCGGCATCGGCGGTGCTATAGGCGAAGGGGCACGACAAGGAGCACGGAGCCGCCATGCCCGACGATGCGACCTCCCCCGCCAAGAGCCGCTGGGATCAATTGACCGAGACCGGCAAGGGCACGCCGATGGGCGAGCTGTTGCGCCGCTACTGGTGGCCGATCGCCGGCGCCAGCGAGCTGGCAACGCCGGGCACGATGCCGGTGCGCCTGCTCGGCGAGGATCTCGTCCTCTACAAGGATCTCGGCGGGAACTGGGGTCTCCTCGACCGCCATTGCCGGCACCGCCGCGCCGATCTCAGCTATGGCTATGTCGAGCCCTGCGGGCTGCGCTGCAACTACCACGGCTGGCTGTACGGCGCCGACGGCCGCGTCTTGGCGATGCCGTACGAGGACGTCGCGCACCCCGAGGCGCGCCTCAAGGACGAGATCCGCATCAAGGCCTACCCGGTCGAGGAACTGGGCGGGCTCCTCTGGGCCTATCTCGGGCCGGAGCCGCGCCCGCTGGTGCCGGACTGGGAATTCTTTTCGTGGAAGAATGGCTTCCGCCAGATCGTCAAGGCCGAGATCCCGTGCAACTGGTTCCAGTGCCAGGAAAACTCGATCGACCCGGTGCATTTCGAGTGGACCCATTCCAACTGGTCGATCCGGCTCGGCGGCGCCACCGGGCCCTACACGCCGCACCATCTCAAGGTCGATTTCAGCGAGTTCGAGTACGGCTTTCAGTACAAGCGCATCCGCGCCGACACCAGCGAGCATGACCGGCTGTGGACGGTGGGGCGCGTCTGCCTGTGGCCGTGCGGGCTGTTCACCGGCAACCATGTCGAGTTCCGCGTGCCGGTCGACGACGAGAACACGCTGTCGGTGATGTGGCATTTCAGCCGCGTTCCGAAGGAGCGCGAGCCCTATGTGCAGAATTCGATCCCGACCTGGTCGGGGCCGATCGCCGACCCCGAGACCGGGCGCTGGATCACCAGCCACGTGATGAACCAGGATTTCGTCACCTGGGTCGGCCAGGGGCGGATCGCCGACCGCTCGCAGGAATACCTCGCGCCGAGCGACCGCGGCATCGTCATGATCCGCCGCCGCTTTCTCGACGACATCGAGCGCGTCCGGCGCGGCGAGGACCCGAAGGCGACATTGCGCGACCCAGCAGTCAATCGCGCGATCGAGCTGCCGGTCGCCGAGCGCGGCAACTTCATCGGCGGCTTTGCGCGCGAGGATTTCCTGCGCGATCCGTTCAGCCGCCGCAACCTGCAGGGCTACATCTTCCAGACCGGCCAGCCGGCCGAGGTACGCGAAGCCTTCCTCGCCGCGATGGGCTTTACCGAGGAGGAGTCCACCGCCGCCGGCCCGCCCGCCTTCGACCCGCTGGCGCCCGCCCGCCGCTGATGTGGGACCACTGGCGCCCGCCGCCCGAACTCCAGGTCCCTGCTAAGGCAGGGATCCATGCGGCAGCCGCTCCGGTGGTGGCGGAATGGGTCCCGGCCTGCGCCGGGACCTGAGACTTACACTCCTTGCGCGCCACCTTCACGGCAATCCAGATTGCGCAACGCGAATTGCGTCGCAATTTGCGAGTCGAAACTGACGCCGGCTTCGCCAAGGCCAGCAATTCCGCCGGTTTTTCATTCAAGCCGGTCTGGCACGGCGGTTGAGACCCGCGTTCCCCGAGGGCCGGCCGTTAGGGTTAACGGTCCCGCCCGGAGGGACCCCAA
The DNA here is from genome assembly GCA_050257895.1 of Thiohalocapsa sp. Lineage (GTDB taxonomy): Bacteria > Pseudomonadota > Alphaproteobacteria > ATCC43930 > CGMCC-115725 > DATARH01. The sequence continues at coordinate 33,556 of JBLMXS010000401.1, read as the reverse complement.
TGATAGTCAGCGAGGTTGAGATCGATCGGCTGGCACGCGAGATGATGGTGCAGCACGGCCCGCAAGCCGCCCGCGTCGCGGCTGAACGGGTCAACGACATGATCGATCGCAACAACGTCCCCGGCCGCGAGATGTGGGCCTGCGTCGTGCACCGCATCCACGAGCGGCAGGGCACCGGCCCCGCCCATGCCGGCACGCTTGCCGATTGGCGCACCAGCGGCCCGCTGCTGACGGCGGTATAAACGGCTATTCGGCGGCCTGGCGGGCCGGGGGTTGCGGGGTCCCGCGCGGCAGGTCGAACAGGCCGGCCGGCAGGGTGTCGAGATGGGCCAGCACCTCGGCGGTCGCGACGACGTCGGCATATTTTGCATGCATGTCGCACAGGCTAACCGCGTGGCTTGCCTCGCTACGGTCAAAACAGCCTTCCTCGGCGAGGATCACGCGGTAGTTGAGGCTGAACGCATCGAGGACGGTGGCGCGCACGCAGCCCGAAGTCGTCGTGCCGGTGACGATGACGCTGTCGGCGCCAAGCAGCGTCAGGTATGAAGCGAGGTTGCTACCGAAGAAGCCGGACGGCTTCTGCTTCCGGATCACGATGTCCTGCGGCAGCGGCGCGATCATCGCGACGATCTCGTTGCCGTCGCGCGGCGGCGGCTCGTTGCGCCCGGCCGCGACGCCGCCGCTCGACTTCCAGCTCCAGCTGCCGCGGTCCCATTTGTCGGCGCGGCCCTCGCCGGTCGTGTAGATGACCGGCAGCCCCTTCTGGTGCGCCTTGTCGATCAGCCGCTTGATATGCGGCAGGGACACCCATGCGTCTTCGCCGCAAGAGGTGCGCCAGGTTTTCACCGCTTCGAGGATCGGCTCCGGCCGCTCGCCGCAGAACGCCCAGTTGACGTCGATGACGAGCAGCGCCGGGCGCTTGCCGAACCCGGCGCGGGCGCCGAACCCGCCGGCCGCGAACACCGCCTTGTCCCGCTCGGTGAGAAACTTGTCCCAAACCCGCTCAGCCGCCCGCTCCGCCATCGCCCGCTCCTTCCGCTGGCTCGCCCCCAAGCATGCCAGCGCCGCGCCGCCGCCGGCAAGCCTCGGCTACCCGATATGCTGCTGCGGGATAAGGGCGGTGTCGCCGATAGGGATTCCTTCGGCCCCGAAGCCGGTGCCGGCGGCCTCGCCGTCGGCGGCCGTGGCGTCGGCGAAGCGCGGATCGATGTTGTTGCCGCCGCTGCCGCCGTCCGGCACGCTGCCGAGATCGGCGAAGGTGACGGGCGGCAATGCGCCGGCGGCGACCGGCGTATCCGGTTGCGGCGGGTCGAGGATGGCGGTACCGCCGACGCCGTCGCCCTCCAAGGTGAAGTTGCTCGGGCTGTGCGTGCCGAGCAGCGTGATGTTGGCGGTGCTGACGCCGTCCGTCACGCTCAGCGTGCCGCTGCCGACCAGCTGCGTGTAGGTGAGGTTCGTCGTCGCCGAATTGAAGCCGATGTCGCGCAGATCGATGATGTCCTGGCGCGTCACGAAATTGCACACCGTGCCTGTGAAATGCACCGAATCGTCGAGCTCGAGGGTGCCGCTGCCGGCGGCGAAGACGACCGAGGTCGCGGCGCCGCCGCGCCGGATCTCGACGAGCCCGCCATTGATCGCGGCGTTGTTCGCCGTCCCGCCCGAGGAGACGACGATGTAGCCGCCGCTGCTGACGACGCTGCCGCTGGCGATGCCGCCCGACAGGACCTCCTGGAAGCCGCCGCTGCTGACGACGGTGCCGCTCGCTCGGCCGCCGCCCGACACCCATTCGATGCCGCCGCTGCTGACGGTCGTGCCGAACGCGCTGCCGCCGTTCTCGACGGTCTGGAACCCGCCGCTGACGATGCTGCCGCTGGCCGTGCCGCCGTTGAAGATGTAGGCGCCGCCGCTGGTCTCGATCCACGTGACCCTGGCGACGCCGCCCGACAGCATCTCCTGGTAGCCGCCGCTGCTGGCGACGCTGGCGCTGGCGACGCCGCCCGACAGCACCACCTCGAAACCGCCGCTGCTGATGACGGTGAAGCTGGCGTTGGCGCCGCCCGAGACAAACTCGAGGCCGCCGCCGCTGAGCACCGTCCCGGTGCCATTGCCGCCGCTCGAGATCGCTGCGAAACCGCTGCCGACGCGGGTGCCGCTGGCGGAGCCGCCGGTGAACACCCATACGCCGCCGCCGGGAAGGGTCTGGGCGCCGAACGCCGTGCCGCCGCTCTGCACTTCGAGATAGCCGCCGCTGCTCAAAAAGCCGCCGCTGTCGACCCCGCCCGCCAGTACGATCTCGAAACCGCCGGCGCTGACGATCGTGCCGCTTGCGATCGCGCCGCCCGAGACAAATTCCGTGGCGCCGCTGCTGACCGTCGTGCCGGTGGCGGTGCCCCCGCTCTCGATCGCGACAAAGCCGCCGGAGCTGACCGTGCTGCCGCTAGCCGCGCCGCCGCTGGAGATCCGCTCGCCGCCACCAGCGCTGACCACGATGGACCCGGCCGATCCGCCGGCCAGCACCTCCTGCTGGCCGCCATTGCTGACCACGGTGCCGCTCGCGACGCCGCCCGAATCGACAATCTGATAGCCGCCACCGCTGATGATGCCGGCGCTGTCGAGACCGCCCGACAGGATGTTCTGCGTGCCGCCGCTTTCGACTTCGGTGCCGCTGGCGACGCCGCCCGCGAAGACGTTCTGCACGCCGCCGCTTTCCACCACCGTGCCGATGGTGACGCCGCCCGACAAAACATTCTGAACATGCCCGCCGGCGACGACACTGCCGCTGACGATCGCGCCGGAGCCGACGTTTTCGATCCGGCTCGTGCCGGAGCCGAACCCGAGCATGTCGAGCATCGTCAGGTCGAGCGAGGTCAGCGACTGCAGGGTGGTCGACGTGTAGAATTCGTCAAACGGATCGTTGGTCGACAGCGAGTCGTTGAGGAAGTCGCCAGGGTCGAACTGGAAGGCGAAATTCGCCAGAACCGTGTTGCCGCCGTCGATCGAGAAATACGAGTTGGCGCCGGTCGAGCCGAAATAGTGGCTGGCGGGACTGGTATAGTCGAACAGCGACAGCACCGTGCCGCCGGCGACGCGTCCCATTGCATGCGTGAACTCGTGCAACGCAACGGCGACAATCGAGCTGCTGTCGATGCCGCTGCCAAAACCGACAAAGCCGTCGATCGCGCTGGCGGTCGGGGAGATCTGACCGAACGCCTTCTCCTCTGTCGATGCGACGAAGAAGCTCGAGACGCCGTTCAGGGACGATGTATTCGGCAACGCATCGATCGCGCTGATGACGTTGGTGGCGCCGGTGCCGCTGAGGAAATTTCTGACTTCGGTATAGGTGTCGTTGGCGCCGTAGGCGACGCCGCCAAAGCCGAACCCGGATGATACCGGCGAATTGTCCTCGGGATATTCGGTATAGCCGATCTCGAGGTTGACGGTGATCGGGCTGTCGATGGCCTCGGACAGGAGGGTAGCGGCGGTGGTCCATCCGGAAATGTAGGATGCCGGCGCGAGCGCTGCGTTCGCATCCAATTCCAGATTGAATGTCGCCTCGCCGGATGCGGCCTGAACCGTGATCGTCGAGATGACCGGGCTTGCCGCCGCCGCGGCAGCGCCAGGCTGCGCATAGCCGCCATTGGTGACGGTCGTCGATTCGGTGGACATTGCGTGCCCTTTGCCTCCTGCGGGGTTTGGCGGCCGCCGCTCACACCTCGGTCTGGGCGCCGGTGCGGCTGGTGATGAGCCCGTAGTGCTCGATGCGGCGGTGCTTTGCGAAATTGAAGACGCTGCGGCGCAGGTAGTCGCCGAGTTCAAGATCGAGGGTCGCGGTTAAGATTTCGTCGTCCTCGCTCAAGGCCTGCGCCGCGATCTCGCCGGTCGGGGCGACGATCGCCGAGCCGCCGATCATAACAAACCCATCCTCGGCGCCGCATTTCGCCGCCGCCAGGACCCAGGCCGCGTTCTGGTAGGCGCCCGACTGCAATGACAGGAGGTGGTGGAAAATGCGCAGGTGCTCGGGCTCGCGGTGGTGAATGTTCAGCGTCGGCGTGTTGTAGCCGAGCGCGATGATCTCGACCCCCTGCAACCCCATGACGCGGTAGGTCTCGGGCCAGCGGCGGTCGTTGCAGATGCACATGCCGATGACGGCGTCCTGCATGCGCCAGACGCGGAACCCCTCGTTACCGACGTCGAAATAGCGCTTTTCGAGGTGCTGGAACGGCGCCTGCGGCAGATGCTCGGCATGCCCCGGCAGGTGGATCTTGCGGTAGCGCCCCACGATCCGGCCGGCGGGATCGACGAGGATCGCGGTGTTGTAATGCCGCGGCTCGCCGTTCTCCCGGGTCAGCTCGGCATAGCCGAGATAGAAGCCGACGCCGAGCGCGGCCGCCAGGTCGAACAAGGGGCGGGTCGCCGGGTTCGGCATCTCGCGCTCGAAATAGCGGTCGATCTCGTCCTGGTCGGTCATCCACCAGCGCGGGAAGAAGGTCGTCAACGCCAGCTCGGGGAATACGACGAAGCGGGCACCATTGGCGTGCGCCTCGCGCAGCAGCGCACATAGCCGCCGGACGACCCGCTCGCGGCTGTCCGCGCGATGGATCGGCCCCAACTGGGCGACTGCTGCGCGAAGCTTGCGCAATTCGCTGCCGGGCATGCTGTTCCTCCGCAAATGGTCCGGCGCCCAGCTTGCCGAAACGCCGCCGCGTTTGCCACTGCCGCCGCATGCAGCGCCGCATGCGGCGCGCTGTGCGCACCGGTTTCGCTTGCCGCCGCGACTGTCGCCGATAAGATGCGCTGGAACCGGTGCGGGGGTGGGCGTGAAGCGAGCGAGGATCGCTATGCTGGCGGCGATGCTGCCGCTGCTGTCAGCGGCGCTGGCGGCGCCGGCGGCGGCGCAGATCAGCCTCGGCTCGCCGGCCGATCCGCCACGCATCGCCGCCGGCGTCGGAGCGTTCGACATCACCCCCAGCTCGTCGCACAAGGATTCGCGCACCGCCGCCGAGTTCCGCGGCGAATACCGCTTCGCCGACACGCCGTGGCTGGTGGCGCCGTTCGTCGGCGGCGCGGTGACCACCGACGGGGCCGGATACGCCTATTTTGGCCTCGGGTTCGACGTCAATTTCGGGCCGAGTTGGGTGTTGACGCCGAATGCCGCCGCCGGTGTCTTCGAGCGCGGCGCCGGCACCCGGCTCGGCTCATGGGTGGAGTTTCGCACCGGGGCGGAGCTGGCCTATCGCTTTGCCGATCTGAGCCGGCTCGGCGTCGCGGTCAACCACACCTCGAATGCCGGCCTCACCAAGCGCAACCCCGGCGAGCAATCGGTGCTGCTGATGTACAGCGTCCCGGTGCGTTAGCGCGGTTCCCGGCCCGGTTAAAACTGGAGGTGCATAGCATCAAAGAGATTGTGTCATCCCGGCGCAGGCCGGAATCCATCGTCTCGGCCCCGGGCGCTGACAGATGGATACCGGCCTTCGCCGGTATGACACAGTAGAGTGAATCTAAGCCGCCGGTGGGCGACGGTCGCGCTCGGGCGCCAGCTCATCGATGACTTCGGCCAGACGGACATCCTTGTCGCTGAGGCCGCCGGCGTCATGGGTCGACAGGATGATCTCGACGCGATTGTAGACGTTGAAGATTTCCGGGTGGTGATCCATCTTTTCGGCGACCAGCGCGATGCGCGACAGGAACGCCCAGGCCTCGGAGAAATTGCTGAAGTGAAAGCTCTTGCGGATCGCATCGCGGTCCTCGACTTCGCTCCAGCCTTTGAGCTCGCGCAGCGCCGTCTGCCGTGCCGCGCCGATCAGCCTGTCGACCATCCCGTCCTCCGTGTTGCGATCGCGATGCGCCGTCCTCTCCAGAGTGGGCTGCCGCGACGATGAGATCAAGCGGCCATGGTCAGGGGCCGGCGGCAAGCGGACCGCCGCCGTCGCTCGGCGATATCGAGGCGCTAGCTGCCGCCGCCTTCGCCGAGCTGCCGGCGCCGTTCAAAGCGCCGCTGGGCCCGGTGGTGATCCGCGTCGAGGAATTCGCCGATGCCGAGACCGAAGCGGCGATGGGGCTCGAGGATCCACTCGACCTGCTTGGCCTCTACCGCGGCGTCGCGCTGCCCTTGAAGAGCGTCAGCGATCCGCTGCCGCGGACCGACATGATCTTTCTCTACCGCCGGCCGATCCTCGACTATTGGTGCGACAGCGGCGAGAATTTGGCGGACATCGTGCGGCATGTGCTGATCCACGAGATCGGCCACCATTTCGGGTTCAGCGACGCCGACATGGAGCGCATCGAGAAGGCCGGTTGACGTGCCGTTAGAGCGCGGTTCGATGAGGTTGAATCGCCGTCCCCGTCGGCAACGGGATTGCTTCGCTTCGCTCGCAATGACGCCAAAAAGGGAAAGGGCCGCCATTGCGAGGAGCGCAGCGACGAAGCAATCCCGATAAGGGTGATGCGACTCCACCACTCCAACGTCATCGCCGGGCTTGACAAGCATAATGAGGTCTGATCGGAGATCGCCCTGGCGCCATAGCTGTCAGGAGATCAGCGCGTCGCATTGCTGCAACGCGAGGCGCTCCTCCTCGCTCAGCGGCGGCACGCCATAGCGGCGGCGCAGCTCGCCGAGCGGCAGATCGACCGCCGACCACAGATCCCACCCTTCCAACAGGTCGACCTGCATCGCCATGCCGCGCGCCACCGCGCGGAAGAAGGCGTCCGGCCGCAACTCGCCGCGCGGCGCCGGCCCCGGCATGATCTGCAATCCGGCCTGGAACTGCAGCAGCGTCAGCAGCAACAGGTCCATGCACAAGATCTCGGTGTTGCCGCCGCTGAACGCGGCGTTGAGCATCTCGCCCTGCAGGCTGGTCTCGTAGCCGCTGATGATGTGGTAGGCCTCGTGCTTCGACCAGCCTTCGGGAAAGCTGTTCGGCTCGCCGGGCATCGGGTAGCCGCGCTTCTGGTAGAAGCGGTAGAGCTGGTGGCCGAGCGTCGCCTCGGGCCGCGCCGCGAGCGCCCGGTATCTCGCCAGCAAGGTGCGGTCGGTCAACAGCTGGTAGAGGCCGGGGATTTTCGGCATGAAAATGCGCAGCATGTCGAGCCAGTCGCGCAGCCGCGCCTTGCCGGTCGGCGACCAGTAATGCGCCACCGAGCGGCGCATCATGCCGAGCGCGATGCGCCGCAGCTGCCGCCGCGCCGCCTGCCGCAGGATGACGAGGCCGCGATCGTTCACGCCAAGCGCCGTTGCCGCCCGCTCGACGACCGCGATTTTCTCCGGCCTGACCTGCTGATCGATGGCCGGCAGCAGCGCCAGGATGCGGATCGTCTCGGTGCGCAGCACCGGGTCGTCCAGAGATCCCGCGAGATCGGCCGGCAGGGTCGGCGCCGGCGGCGGCGGCGGCGCCTCGAGATGCAGCAGGTGGCGCTCGATGGCGGCGATCGTCTCGCACTCGATCGGCAAGGCTGCAATGCTGCCCTCGGCGGTGACGACGGCGTGCATCGCCTGGACGATCGCCGCCGCCTGATGCGGCGCCGGATGGATGATTTGCATCGCCGCCCCCTGGCCTACACGGCACGTCAATCAGCCGCCCCTGGCCGCGCCGACAGCCTTGCCGGGGCGGCGCGATGGCCGGCCGGTCTTATCCGGGCCCGGCCATCGGCGCTCGGGCGGGGCCTCAGTGCAGCGGCGAGAATTCCGCCGGCACCACCAGCATGTTCTCCTGGCGGACGAACATGCCGCGGGTGGCGGGCGGCCAGGCGCCGGTCTCGCGCGCCTTGTCGCGGGTCGCGAAGCGGTCGGCGGCGTCCTTGTAGGCCCAGACGTGGATCCACTGGTTGAGGTTGCCGAGCTCGGTGTGGCCACAGAAGGCGAGCGGCGACAGCTTGGTGCGCCCCTCGATGCGCTCGGCCCAGCGCTCGCTGACCTGCGGCGCCGTGCCCGGCAGCATTGTGTAGGTGCGGATCTCGTAGAGGCCGCCGAGCCGGCGCGGCTCCAGCTTCGGCGAGAACGGCGCCGGGATGATGATCTTGCTCTCCATCTCCTCGATGAATTCCTGGATCTTCGGCGGCCAGCCCGGGATCGACTGCGAGCGCACCCGGGTGCGGTGCGCCAGGTCGTCATACGGCCAGCAATGGATGATGCGGTTCAGGGGGCCGACTTCGGTATGGAAGAAGGCGCCGAGCGGCGACACCTTGGTGCGTTCGGTGAGGCCCTCGGCAAACCGTTTCTCGGCTTCCGGGATCGAGCCGGGCTTCAGGCGGTAGGTGCGCATCTCGATGATCATCGCATTCCTCCAGCACTAATGAGGCGGGCAGTGTAGCGGCATAAATCGCCTCCGCAAAACCTCCGGCGCAGCTGGTCTCCCTCTCCCCGCGAGCGGGGAGAGGGAGAGGGGCTGTTCGGCGATAGGACGCGGCGTCGCTCGTGCCCCTCACCCTCCCATCGCTTGCGCGATGGGCCCCTCCCTCTCCCCGCTAAAGCGGCGCGAGGGGCATAGGCGCGCTCACGGCAGCGCCGCCAGGCGTTCGGCGAGGAGGCGGTAGAGCGCGTCGGCATCGGCGGTTTCGAGGACGCGGGCGTTGGCTGGCCGGCCGCTGACGCCTTGCCAGTCGATCAGCGTCATGCCGAACGTCACGCCGCGCCCGGTCTCGATCGCGACGTTGACGTCGCGGGCGGCAAACGCCTGCGGCTGCAGCAGATACGCGATGACGCAGGGATCGTGCATCGGCATCGGCGGCTGGGCGAGGGCGCGGCGCCGTCCGAGCAGCTGCGCCGCAGCAGCGCCGCAGCGCGTCCCCAGCGCGGCGATCGATGCCACCCGCTCGGGCGTGCTGCGCACCGTCAGGGTCACGTCGAGCGGCACCATCGTGATCGCAACGCCGCTGTCGAACACGATCTCGGCCGCCTGCGGGTCGGCCTGGATGTTGAATTCGGCGGCGGGGGTGACGTTGCCGCGGCTGCCGCCCCCCATCAGCACCAGCTCGGCGATGCCGGCGGCGATCCCGGGGTCCATCACCAGCGCCGTCGCGATGTTGGTCAGCGGCCCCAAGGCGCACAGCGTGATGCTGCGCGGGCGGGCGCCGCGCAACCTCTCGATCAGCCACGCGACGCCGTGCTGCGAGCGCGGCATCCGCGCCGGCGCCGGCAGGACGAGATCGCCGAGGCCCTCATTGCCGTGCGAGCGCTCCGCGGCGAGGCGATCGGGCCCGAGCGGGCGCGGGCAGCCGGCATGCACCGGGATGTCGCCGCGCCCCGCCAGTTCGAGAATGGCGGCGGCATTGCGGGCGGTGATCGCGAGCGGCACGTTGCCGGCGACCGCGACGAGGCCCAGCACCTCCAGCTCTGGCGATGCCAAGGCCAGGAGGATCGCGACGGCGTCGTCGATCCCCGGGTCGGTGTCGATGATGATCGGGCGCGCCATCGCTTGTCGGTGTCTCGGGCAGCGCCGACGCGGTCGGCCCTCGGTCAGCCCTGGGGTCAGCTCTGCAGCATGCGGCGCAACAGCTCGACATCCTCGCTGAGCGCCCGATCGCTGGCCAGCAATTCCTCGATCTTGCGCACCGCGTGCATCACCGTGGTGTGGTCACGGCCGCCGAACTTGCGGCCGATCTCCGGCAGCGAGCGCTGGGTCAGCTGCTTTGCCAGGTACATCGCGACCTGGCGCGGCCGGGCGACGATTCGGGCCCGCCGTGCCGAGGTCATCTCCGCCATCTTGATGTTGAAGTGCTCGGCGACGCGACGCTGGATCTCGTCGATCGTCACCCGCCGCTCGTTGGCGCGCAGCAGGTCCTGCAGCAGCTCCTGCGCGCCCTCCAGCGTGATCTCGCGACCGACCAGCTGCGCCTGCGCCGCTATGCGGTTAAGCGCTCCTTCCAGCTCGCGAACATTTGAAACAATTTTGTGGGCGAGAAACTCCATGACCTTCTGTGGCAGCCGCAGTCCGCCCTGCTCGGCCTTCGACTGCAGGATGCCGAGGCGCAATTCGTAGGTCGTCGGGTGGATATCGGCGGCCAGACCCCAGCCGAGCCGCGAGCGCATGCGCTCCTCGAGACCGGCCAGATCGGCCGGCGACTTGTCGGCGGTGATGACGATCTGGCGGTTCTGGTCGACCAGCGCATTGAAGGTGTGGAAGAATTCCTCCTGGGTCGAATCCTTGCCGCTGATGAATTGCACATCGTCGATCATCAACAGATCTACAGAGCGGAATTCCTCCTTGAAGTCGATCGTCGAGCGGAACCGCAATGCGCGGATGAACTGGTACATGAATTTTTCGGCCGACAGGTAGATCACCTTGCGGGACGGGGCCTGCAGGCGGACATGCCAGGCAATCGCGTGCATCAGATGGGTCTTGCCGAGGCCGACGCCGCCATAGAGGAAGAGCGGGTTGAACGGCACGGTGTGAACCGCGCTGGCGCAGGCTTCGGCAACCCGGCGTGCGGCGGCGTGCGCCAGCTCGTTCGGCTTGCCGACGATGAAATTGTCGAAGGTGAAGCGCGGATCGAGCGCCGCCGAGAGCTGGCCTTTGTCGTCGCCGAACTCGACGGGGTTGGCCGGTTCCGCCCCCAGCACCGGTACTGAGGCCGGCTCCGCGGCCGGCTCCGACAGGCGCGGCACCGCGACGGTCTGCGGGTCGACGATCAAGGACAGCCGCTCGACCGCCGGGTTCTCTGCCCGCCACAATTCCAGGAGGCGGCCGGCATAATGGGTGGCCACCCAATTGCGCAGAAAGCGCGTCGGCGCGGCGACCGTCGCCTCGCCATCGGCGATGCCCTCGACACGCAGCGATTGCAGCCAGGCGCGGAAGGCCGTCTCGCCGACCTCATCCTTGAGATGGCCCAGAACGCGGGCCCATTCGCCCACTGCCCAGTCGCCCAAGCCGGGGCGCACGACCTCTTCCGTGCCGCGTCGAGCTGGCTCTCCCACCGCACTCTCCCCCCAAAAGTAAAGCTTTTCTTGCTTCATCAAAGCCAAAGTGCGACTGGACCTGCAACCGCTATGCCATAATAGCACCTCATGCGCTGACCTATTATCGTCGAGTAACACCATAACCAGACGCCGTTACGTCCGGCATGGTTATTTATCGAATACTTGTATCGATCGAGATCTACAAGAACACGGCGGAGTTCTGCGCCGCCGTTGCTGCAAACTTTAGCCACATGGCAGGATTATGGCAACGGGACGAAACAGGAACGCCGCACAATTTTCACGAGAGCCCCACAACCCCGCAGAAACTTAGGCGCAGCCTCGCGGCGCGATCATCGATGCACCGATCGGACCGCGGGGTCCCACCCGTATACTGGAGTGGTTGGACCGCCGGCGTCCCGCCGGCATGCCGGCCAGGGGCCGGCGGTCCAGGCATACCTACGAAATCAGAGGGTATTGATGCGGCTGGCGAGGCGCGACAGCTTGCGCGCGACGGTATTCTTGTGCAGCACGCCTTTGGTGGTAGCCCGGTGCAGCTCGGGCTGGGCGAGCTGAAAGGCCGATTGCGCCGCCGCCTTGTCACCGGTCGCGATCGCCGTCTCGACCTTTTTGACGAAGGTGCGGACGCGGCTCAGGCGGGCGCGGTTGATGACGGTGCGCTTTTCGGTCTGGCGAAGCCGTTTCTCGGCTGATTTATGATGCGGCATGCTCGGTCGTTGGAAACGCCAAAGGCGGGCTTATATCGGCGCTGAAGGCGAGCGTCAACTGCGCGCTCGCCACTCCCTTCCGACGGAGCCCCCGCGCGTGTCCAGCCTCTGTGCCGGCCTTCTCGTGCTGGCGTTGCTGACCGCGCCGAACGCGCAGCTTGCCGATTGCGCCAGCGCCGCCGATCGTTTCGCCGCCGCGGCCAGAAGGGCGCTGGAGGCGGCGCGCAACTACGAAAGCTGCGTATCGTCGAGCGCGACGCGCAGCGACTGCGCGGCCGAAATGCAGGCGCTCGACGACGCCCACGACGCCTTCACCGAAGCCGTCGCCGACGCCAAGGCGTGCCAGTAGCGGCGCCGGAACCGGCCGCAGGAACCGCCGCGGGGAGCCCCGTGTTGTGTCAGCAACCCCGGGAAGTCACGCCGGGGCCTGGTCCTGACGGAGGCTTCATGGCGAAGGATCACAAGGGCAAGAGCGCCCCGCCCGACAAGCCCGACAGCCACGGCGAGCATGGCGGCAACCGCGCCGGCGGCCGCAAGGCCGAGGCGGAACAGCCAAAGCGCAGCAGCCAAGCCGCCGGGAAGGACCCGCATCGCGGCGAAAGCTAGTGTCGCCAATCTGAAGTTCGCCGTATCGCTGCTTCACGGGTCCGGCTTCCGGCGGGCCCGAGGGACAGGCTCCGCGCCCTCTCGAAGGACGCAGGTCGCGACTGCAACGCGTCAGTGGAAATAGCGGCCGGAATCGATGACGACGGTCTGGCCGGTCATCGTGTCGGTGCGGCACATCGTGACCACCATATCGGCGCAATCATCCTTGTCGGCCGGCTTTTTGAGGATCGCGGTGGCGGCGGAATTCTCGATCTGCTCGCGCCGCAGATTGGCCGTGGCGCGGGTGCCTTCGAGGAGGCCCGGCGCGACGCAGTTGACGAGCACCGACGGCGCCAAGGCCACCGCCATGCAGCGCGTCAGGTGCACGAGGCCGGCTTTTGACACGGCATAGGCGATCGACGAGCCGGTCGGCCCGATCCCGGACACCGACGAGATGTTGACGATGCGCCCCTGCCCCTGCGCCTTCATCGCCGGCGCCGCCGCCTTGATGAGGCGCATCGGCCCGGTCAGATTGACGTCGATGATCCTGTCCCACACCTCCATCGTCAGGCTGTCGAGATCGGGGAACGGGATCGCCTTGTTGTAGGCGGCGTCGTTGACGAGGATGTCGAGCCGCCCGAACCGCGCCGTCACCTCGCCGACCACCCGCTCGACGGCGGCGCTGTCGGTGATGTCGCATTGCACGGCGGCGGCGCCCACCTGATGGCGCGAGGCGAGATCGTGCGCGACGCCCTCGGCGGCGTCCCGGCTCTGCGCATACATCACCGCGACATGCACGCCCTCTTGCGCCAGATGATGGCAGATGCGTTGCCCGAGCCCGCCATTGCCGCCGGTCACCAACGCCACCGCGCCATTCAGATCCATCTGCCGTTCTCCCCGCTTCGTGGATATGGTTGCGCATCACCGGCTGGGCCTCCGGCTGCAGCCGCGCCACGAGTGTATCAGGAAAGGACCGACCAATGCCCTCCGACCGCATGCATCTGGGTGTCGAAGAGGCGCGCGAGCTGGGGGAGCGGGCGATGCGCGCGATCGGCTACGATGCCGAGGAGGCGCGCATCATCACCGACCACGTCATCGACGCGGCATTATGCGGCTATGAATATTCGGGCTTGGCAAAGCTCCTCAACATCCCCGAGCACCGCCGCTTCGCGCAGCCGCGGCGACCGATGCGGGTGCTGCACGAGACGGCGGTGTCGGCACTCTACGACGGCGGCAACAATGTCGGGATGCTGGCGATGTACCACGCCGCCAAGGCCGCGATCGCCAAAGCCGCGGCGCATGGGATCAGCGTCATCGGCGTCACCGACAGCTGGATGAGCGGGCGCAGCGCCTATTTTGTCGAGATGATCGCGCGGGAGGGTCTCGTCGCGATCCACACGGCGAGCAGCGGCGCCGCCGTCGCCCCGTTCGGCGGCGCCAGGCCGGCGCTCGGCACCAACCCGATCGCGTTTGCCTTTCCCGGCGCCGACGGCCCGCTGGTGCTCGACATCGGCACCTCGGCCTTCATGGCGACCGAATTGCAGTTGCGGGCGCGGCTCGGCCAGCCGCTGCCGGAAGGCGTGGCGATCGACCATGACGGCCGCCCGACGCGCGATGCCGACGCGGCAAGGCGCGGCGCGATCTTGCCGTTCGGCGGGCCGGAAGGCGGCTACAAGGGGTTCGGGCTCGGGCTGATCGTCGCCGCGTTCGGGCTGGTCGGCGGCGCCGCCACCATCCCCGGCAACGACGACGGCTATTTGTTCATCGCCTTCCGCCCCGATCTGCTGGTGCCGCTGGAGGACTTGAAACGCGAGCTGGCGGCGCTAATCGCCCGCGTCAAGGCGGTGCCGCCGCTGCCAGGCTTCCGCGAGATCCGCATCCCCGGCGAGCAATCGGCGCGCAACCGCGAGCGCCTCAAGCACGAAGGCCTCGACATCGACCGCCTCGTCCACGACCGCCTGCAGGCAATCGCCGGCCGCAATAGCCGCCAAGCCTGACGCGCTTCCCCCACGACCACGCCGCTTGCTACCCTGCCGCGGCAACCGGCAGGGAAAGCGCGCACATGAGACGATTGCTGGGGCTGGGCCTGCTGTTCGCCGGCATATCGGCGGGCGCCGCGATGGCGCAGGGGGCGGGGGCCTTCGACGGGCAGTATGTCGGCGAGCTGACGCTCGTCAGGGTCATCCAGGGCGACTGCAGCAAGCCGCCGCTCGGCTCGCTCTACCCGCTGACGGTGGCGCAGAACCAGGTGCGCTTTCTCTATACGCCGCGCTTCAGCACGATGCTCGTCGGCAGCGTCGACCGGAACGGCGTCATCAGCGCGACGGCGCGGGCGCACAAAGGCGTCGTCAAGATGACCGGACGCATCCGCGGCAGCAGCGTCGCCGCGACGATCCTCTCGCCGAGCTGCCAATACGACTTCAAGACCAAGCCGTAACCGCTTTGCAGAGTCCCCCTCACCCTGCCCCCTCCCCCCGCTTGCGGGGTGAGGGGACAGGGTGAGGGGGAAGCGGGGGAAGCACCCGCGACGGCGAAGCCACCCGCTCTCGTGCTATACTGTCCTTAATTGCTTTCAGTTGCCGCTACCGTCCGCCGTCGGGATGGGGGCGGCGCCTTTGGTCGCCGGTCATCGATGCTGCTCGGGCTCACGATTCGGGACATTGTGCTGATCGACCGGCTGCGCCTCGCGTTCCGGCCGGGGCTGTGCGTACTGACCGGCGAGACCGGCGCCGGCAAGTCGATTCTGCTCGATGCGTTGGGACTGGCGCTCGGTCGCCGGGCCGACGCCGCTTTGGTGCGCCCCGGCGCCGAGCAGGCCGTCGTCACCGCCGAGTTTGCCGTCGACCCCGACCACCCGGCGGCGGCGCTGCTGCGCGACGCCGGGCTTTCGGCCGACCTCGCCGGTACCATCGTCCTGCGCCGCCTCGTCGCCGCGGACGGCAAGAGCCGCGCCTTCGTCAATGACGAGCCGGCCAGCGTCGGGCTGTTGCGGGCGCTCGGCGACAGCCTCGTCGAGATCCAGGGCCAGGGCGAGCAGCGCGGCCTGCTCGATCCGGCGACGCATCGCGCGCTGCTCGATGCACTGGGCGCTCAGCCTCGGGCGCTCGTGGCATTGGCAGAGGCTTGGCGCGCGTGGGGCGCCGCCCGCGAGCGCGCAGCCACGGCGGTGCGGGCCTTGGCCGAGAGCCGCGCCGAAGAGGATCTGCTGCACCATCACAAGGCCGAACTCGACGCGCTCGTCCCGGAGGGCGACGAGGAGGAGCGCCTCGCGGCCCGCCGCGCCCTCTTGCAGAACGCCGAGCGGCTCGGCGAGGCAATCGCCGAGGCGATCGCCGAGATCGACGGCGACGGCGGCGCCGCGCAGGCCTTGTACCGCGCCCTGCGCCGGCTCGAGCGCACCCGCGACCGGGCGCAGGGCCTGCTCGACGGCGCCATCGCGGCGGCCGAGCGGGCGGCGACCGAAACCGCCGAGGCGCTCGCCGGCCTTAGCGGCGCGGCGCACGCGTTGGAGCTCGATCCGCGGGCGCTCGAGGAGGTCGAGGAGCGGCTGTTCGCGTTGCGCACGCTCGCCCGCAAGCACAATGTCGCGGTCGCCGACCTGCCGGCGTTGCGGGCCGCGATAACCGAGCGGCTGATGGCGATCGCCACCGGCGAAGACACGGTGATGGCGCTCGAGGCGGCGGTGGCGCGGGCACGCGCCGCCTATGTCGCCGCCGCCGCCGATGTGACGCAGGCGCGCCGGCAGGCGGCCGCCGCTCTCGATGCCGCCGTTGCCGCCGAACTGCAGCCGCTGCGGCTCGACAAGGCGCGCTTTCGCACGGTCTTGACCCCACTTCCCGAGGCCGAATGGGGCGAGCACGGCAGCGAGCGCGTGCATTTCGAGGTAGCCACCAATCCCGGAGCCGGGTTCGGGCCGCTGGCAAAGATCGCCTCGGGCGGCGAGCTATCGCGCTTCATGCTGGCGTTGAAGCTGGTGCTGGCCGGCTCGTCCTCGGTGCCGACGCTGATCTTCGACGAGGTCGACAGCGGCATTGGCGGCGCCGTCGCGGCGGCCGTCGGCGAGCGGCTGCAGCGTCTCGGCGCCCGCCTGCAGGTGCTGGTCGTCACGCATTCGCCGCAGGTCGCGGCGCGCGGCGCGCATCACTGGCGGGTCGCGAAAAAGCAGGCCGAGCGCGCCACCGTCACCCGCGTCGAGGAGCTCGATGACGACACCAAACAGGAGGAGATCGCGCGCATGCTGTCGGGCAGCATCGTCACCGCCGAGGCGCGCGCCGCCGCCGCCAGCCTGATCGCCGGGGCGCAGTCATGAGCGGCAAGACCGCCGCGGCATCCTTCAAGACGCAATCTGCGCTCGCTCCTCAGGATGAGGAAATATTTGATCGCACTACGAAAATCCTCATGCTGAGAAGCCCATGCCGGCGGGCATCTCGAAGGAGGCGACAGCGCTGATCCGGCCATGCCCGCGACGAATAGCACATCACCCGAGAGCAAACTGGGCGAGCGGCCGGTCGAGCTCTTGACCGAGGAAGAGGCCGCCGCCGAATTGGCGCGCCTGGCGTCTGAGATCGCGCATCACGACCAACTCTATTACGCCAAGGACGCACCCGAGATCTCCGACGCCGCGTATGACGAACTGCGCCGCCGCAACAGCGCGATCGAGGCGCGCTTCCCCGAGCTGATCCGCGACGACAGCCCGTCGCGCCGGGTCGGCGCCGCCCCCGCCGCCGGCTTCGCCAAGGTCACGCACCGCGTGCCGATGCTGTCGTTGCAGAACGCCTTCGACGACGCCGACGTGCGCGATTTCTTCGACCGCATCCGGCGCTTCCTGCGGCGCGGCGAGGATGCGGTTGGCGAAGATGTCGAGGTCGTGGCCGAGCCGAAGATCGACGGGCTGTCGGCGGCGTTGCGCTATGAGGAGGGGCGGCTGGTGGTCGGCGCGACACGCGGCGACGGCGTCACCGGCGAGGACGTCACCGCCAATATCCAGACGCTGCGGACGGTGCCGTCTCGGCTGCACGGCAACGACTGGCCGCAAATCATCGAGATCCGCGGCGAAGTCTACATGGAGCGGGCGGGCTTCTTCGCGGTCAACCAGCAGCGCGAGGCGGCCGGCGAGCCGGTCTTTGCCAACCCGCGCAATGTCGCCGCCGGGTCGTTGCGGCAGCTCGATCCGGCGATCACCGCCCGCCGTCCATTGAAATTCTTCGCCTATCACTGGGGCGAGACGAGCGCGCCGTTCGCCCCCACACACGAGGAGGCGTTGCGCAAATTCACCGCCTGGGGGTTCACCGTAAACCCCTACTCGCGGCTCTGTCGCGGCATCGACGATGTGCTGGCCTATTACCACGAGATCGCCGGCCATCGGGCCGAGTTGCCCTACGACATCGACGGCGTCGTCTACAAGGTCAATGACCTCGCCTTGCAGGCCCGGCTCGGCATGGTCAGCCGCGCGCCGCGCTGGGCGTTGGCGCACAAATTCCCGGCGCAGCAGGCGCAGACCCAGCTGCGCGACATCCTGATCTCGGTCGGCCGGCAGGGCCAGCTGACGCCGGTCGCGGTCTTGGAGCCGATCACCGTCGGCGGCGTCGTCGTGCAGCGGGCGACCTTGCACAACGAGGACGAGATCGCCCGCAAGGACGTGCGCATCGGCGACACCGTCATCGTGCAGCGCGCCGGCGACGTCATCCCGCAGATCGTCGGCGTGGTCCTCGATCGGCGGCCGGCGGATGCGCAGCCCTACCATTTCCCCGACCATTGCCCGATCTGCGGCAGCCTGGCGGTGCGCGAGGAGGGCATGGTGGCGCGCCGCTGCACCGGCGGGCTGATCTGTGCGGCGCAGGCGGTCGAAAGGCTGAGGCACTTCGTCGGCCGCAACTGCTTCGACACCGAGGGGCTGGGCGCCAAGCACATCGCCGATTTCTGGGAGGCCGGGCTGATCCGCACGCCGGGCGACATCTTCCGCCTCGACGCCGAGGAAATCGCCAGGCGCGAAGGCTGGGGCATGGTCAGCGCGAGGAAGCTGCTGGCCGCGATCGACGCACGCCGCCGTATCGCCCTTGACCGCTTCATCAACGCGCTCGGCATCCCGCAGGTCGGCCAGGCGACGGCGCGCCTCCTGGCCCGCCACTACCGCTCCCTCGCCCGCTGGCGCCACGAGATGGAGGCGGCGAGCGATCCGGAGAGCGCGGCCTTCGCCGGCCTGCTCGACGTGCACGGGATCGGCAAAGACATGGCGACCGACATCGTCGGGTTTTTCGCCGAACCGCATAATCGCGACATCCTCGACGACCTCGCGCGCGAGGTCGTCGTGCTCGATTACGAGGCGCCGGCGCAGCAAAGCCTGTCGCCGCTCGCCGGCAAGACGATCGTCTTCACCGGCGGCCTCGATTCGATGAGCCGGTCGGAAGCGAAGGCGCGCGCCGAGGCGCTCGGCGCCAATGTCGCCAGTTCGGTGTCGTCGAAGACCGATTATGTCGTGATCGGCGCGGACGCCGGCTCGAAGGCGAAGCGGGCGGCGGAGCTGGGGCTCAAGATCCTTGACGAGGCGCAGTGGCTGGACCTCGCCGGGATAGCAGACGCCGCCGGCTGAGCGGCACCGGCAGGACCAGGCCGTGCCCGACGCGCTGCGCGACTTCACCCTGCCGGCCGATGGCAGCGGCGTGGCGGTGGGCGCAGAAGCGCCCGATTTGGCCGTCGACAGGGGGGTCGGTGGCGTCCCGGGTGGCGTCCCGGCTGAAATGCGCGACGAGCCGCACCTCGGCACCGGCCCCGTCATCATCGGCTTCGACGAGGGGCCCAGCATCGAGGCGCCGCGATTGGCGTCGGTGCCGGCCGATCGGCAGCGGAGCGCCTGGCGCTGGGGGATCGCCGCCTCGCTCGGCGTGCATCTGCTGCCGCTGCTGCTGTTCTTGGCCTGGAGCGGTGCGGCGGCGCCGCTGCCGGCGCCGATCCCGGTGACGCTGGTGCTGGAGGAACCGCCGCCACCACCGCCGAAGCCGCCGGCGCCGAAGTCACAACCGACGCCGCGCGGCCCGATTGCATCGATCGACATCGGCGATCCGGCGGCGAAAGCGCCGCAGCCGGCGCCGATCGCGCCGTCACCGGAAACTGCACCGCGACCCGAACCCCCGGCGCCGCCGGCGCCGCGCCCCCTGCCGCCGAAACTGGTGTCGGCGCTGCCGAGCCCGGCGATGACGGGGGCAAAGTGGTTCGCCGAACCGCTGCCCACGGCGCCCCCGGCGGAGACGCCGGCACCGCTCCCACCGAAAGCAATAGCGCAACCGACCACGCGACCGGCAACGAAGCGGGTGGCGGCGGCGCGGCTGCCGGCGCACGCGATGCCGCATCCCGGCGACGTGCTCGGCCCGGCCGCGACGCGCGACGAATACCTGTTCCGCTGCGAGGCGATGATCCGGCGCAATTACGGGATGCTGTCGGCCTCGTTGCTGGCCGGCCGCAGCGGTATCGCGGTGCTCAGCATCGTCATCCTCGGCGACGGCAGGATTGCGCGCGTCGCGGTGGTGCGCAGCTCCGGCTATCCCGACATCGACGCGCGGGCCGAGCGGATGGTTACGGCAGTCCGCCGCTTTCCGCCGATCCCGCAATGGTTCCAGGGCTACAGCATGCCGGTGCATTTCCAGCTGGCGTTCCGCAACGGCGTCCCCCTTTAGGCGGCGACCGAATGTGACGATCCCGTCGGACGACCCGCAGGCGCCGTTTACGCTCGACCTGACGCCGATCTGGCCGGAAGAGGACGGCCGCCTCGCGCCGGTGTTTCTCGCCGATCCGCTCTGGGTCGAGTTCGAGCAGCCGGAGCCGCCGCTGCCGATGTTCGAGGTCGCCGCCGCGCCGTGGCTCGCCGGAATGGCGCGGTTCGCGTTGTCCGAGCCCGATGCCGCGGCCGCCGCGCCGGAGGAGCCGCCGCCGGAGCCGGCGCCGGGCACCTCGCCGAGCGGCGTCGCCGCCTCGCTCGGTATGCACCTCGTCGTTCTGCTGCTCGGCCTGTTGGCGCTGGCCGTCGGCAATGGCGCGCCGGCTGACACGGGCGGCGCCTTTCCGGTGCAGCTGGTGTTCGCGGCGCCGGCGGCCCTGCCGCCGGAGCAGCCGGCCGGAGACGCCATTGCGGAAGACGCCGCGCCAGCCCCGCCGGGCGAAGCTGGGCCGCCGCCACCCCCCTCGCCGCCTCCGGCGCCAGCGCCGGCGGCCGCTGTCGCGCCGCCGCCGGAAGCCGCCGCGGCGCGCAAGGAGACGCGCGCCGCCGTGCCGCCGGCAAAGCCGTCGCCGCCCGCCGCGACGGCAACCCGGGCCGTCGGACATTCGACGGCGGCGGCGGCGAAGGCAGCGGCGGCGGCGGCGACGGCCAATACCGGCGCCGGCGCCGGCGGCGGCGACTACCTCGCCTCACTCGAGCAGCTGACGCGGCCCTATCTCTACATGCTGTCGCCGGCCTTTCTTGCCGGACGGCGCGGCCGCACGACCTTGTCGATCGCAGTGCTCGACGACGGCACGATCAGCCGCATCGACATCAAGCGCAGCTCCGGCTACCCGGACATCGACACGAGGATCGAAGCGATGGTGCAGGCGGTCGGCCGCTTCCCGCCATTGCCGCAGCAGCTGCGCCGTCCCGGCACCGATCTCGACTTCAACCTGATCTTCCCCGACGTCCTGCAGCAATAGGCTGCCGCGGCGGTGGCGCTCGGCCAACCGCCGCAGCAGCCCGGTGCAGCCGGGCTCAGCTCAGCCGGACCGGCTGCGGCTGCGGCTGCGTCGCCGGGTGCCTGAAGGCGGTCATCAGGGCGGCGACACCGGCGACCGCCGTCAGGATCATCGCCAGCAGGCTGAGCAGGCCGAGGACGCTGGTCAGCGTGATCCCGTAGAGCGCGAGGCTGGCCGCCACCGACAACAGCAGGATGACGCCTCCGGCGATCGGCGAAAGCACCGCCATCCCGACCCCGACAAAGACGGCGATCGGCACGAACGGCCCGATCGCGACGCTCATCGCCCCGCCGATGATCCCGCAGATCGCCAGCACCACCTGCGGCGTGCGCGCCTGCAGCGCCAGCATCTCGGTGTCGATGTCGTCGATCGTCCGGCCCTTCGTCTCATGGCCGATCAGCCAGAAGGCGAAGGCGCCGAGCAGGTACCAGTAGGAGAAATAGGCAAACCCCGGGACCAGCGCATGCATCGTCGCCGCGGGCTTGACGTAGTTGTCGGAGCCGGCGATCAGCGCCAGGCCCAACGGGCCGATGAACTTGCCGAGGTTGCCGACGCCGTAGACCACGCCCATGCCGCTGGCCCGCAAATTGGCCGGCCAGATCTCGGCCATGTAGGGACCGACGATCGAATAATTGCCGCTGCCGAAGAAGGTCTGCACCAGGAGCAGCAGGTAGAAGACCGACGTGTAGGGCGACATCGGCCCGATGTAGAGATTGTGCAGATAGCCGGCGAGGAACATAGCCACACCGCCGACGACGGAGGCGACGATACCGCCGGTGCGGCGGCCCAGCGCATCCGACATCCACGAGCAGAAGAAGCGCCCGAAAATCCCCATGAAGCTGTACCAGATCAGCAGCCCGGAGGCCTCCGCGGCGCTGATGTTGAGAACCAGCTTCAGCAGCACTACGAGCCACAGCGCCAGCGCGACGCCGCCCGTCTGAGTGAGCCCCACCAGGCAGCCGACGATCAGGCTGCGAGGGTACTTGAACAGCTCGCGCCACGGCGTGTGCTGCGTCTCGGGAACGGTTTCCGGCAATTTGATCGTCGCCGGGTCGACCATCAGCGCCCAGGCAATCGATTTGCGCGCCTCTTCGTGACGGCCGCGGCGGATCAGCCAGTGTGGCGATTCGGGGACCCAAGCGCGCACCATCAGACTCAGGGCGGCCGGAATTAGCCCGATCAGGCAGACGTTGCGCCAACCCTCGATAGTAAATGGATGGTCCCCGATCCAAACTGCGGTGAAGGTTATGTCGTGCACGAGGTACTTGCCGACGAGCCCGCCGAGCAGCAGACCCGCCGGCAAGAGAGACGTGGTGATGCCGGTGACCCAGCCGCGCTTCGAGGCGGGCACGAATTCCTGCACGACGATGATGTCGACGGCGTAGAGCCCGGTGACACCGAGGCCGACAAACAGCCGGCAGACCATCAGGAACCACCAGTTACCATCCGGAGTCAGTGCCATCAGCCCCGTCGGGATCGAGAAGTTGAGGATGGTCAAGATCATCGCCTTGCGGCGACCGATCTTGTCGCACACCCAGCCCCAGAACGAGGAGCCGAACGGCGCGGCGATGCCCGACGCCAAGAGGATCGCGCCCGACTCGCCGAAGGTGAGGTTCCATGGCTTGACGATGTACGCGAGAATGATGCCGATCAGGAAGAAGTCGAAGAAGTCGAGCATGTCGCCGATCGTCGCGGCGGCGAATATCTTGTACTGGTTGGTAGTCAGCTTCTTCTGCTGTTCCAGCAGATCGAGCATCGGTTTCCTCCCACATTATGTCGCGGCGCTGTTCCAGCGTCCGCTCGCCGGCGCGGCCGACGATCGTTGCGACACTACAGGAGGCCATCGGAAGTTGCCAAGCTCGGCAAGGCCGGCGGCGGATCAACTATGTCGTTTTTTGGGCAGTCGCGTCCGGAAGCCTATTCCGGCGGCCGCTCCCCGAGCGCCTGCGCCTGGCGCGCCGCGGCGGCTGCCATCTCTTCGTCGTGGTCGGCGAAGCGCTCGGCGATTGCCTTGAACTCGCCGGTATGCCCGAGAAAGGCGTCGAGAATGTCGGGGTCGAAGTGGCTGCCGCGCCCTTCGCTCAGGATGGTCAGCGATTTCTCCTGGGAGAATGGCGGCTTGTAGACGCGCCGGCTGATCAGCGCGTCATACACGTCGGCCACCGCCATCAGCCGCGCCGACAGCGGGATCTCCTCGCCGCGCCGCCCTTCCGGATAGCCGGAGCCGTCCCACTTCTCCTGGTGCGACAGCGCGATCTCCTTGGCGTAGCGCAGGAAGCCGACCGGGCTGCCGAGCCGCTGCTCGGCCTGCATGATGCTGTCGAGGCCGAGCGTCGTGTGCGTCTTCATGATCTCGAATTCTTCCAGCGTCAGCCGCCCCGGCTTTAAGAGGATGCGGTCGGGGATGCCGACCTTGCCGATGTCATGCAACGGCGCCGATTTATAGAGCAGGTCGATCGCCGCATCGTCGAGCTCCGCCCGGAAGCGCGGATGCCGGCGCAGATGCATCGCCAAGCTGCGGACATAGAACTGGGTGCGGCGGATGTGGTTGCCGGTCTCGTTGTCGCGGGTTTCGGCGAGCGAGGCGACGGCCAGCACCGCGACGTCCTGGATCGCGCGCACCTCGTGCGTGCGGCGGTCTACCTCGCTCTCGAGGAACTGGTTCTGGTTTTTGAGCAAATCGTTGCTCGCCTTGAGCTGCAGGTGGGTCTTGACGCGCGCGCGCACCACCGGCGGGCTGACCGGCTTCGAGATGTAGTCGACGGCGCCTAGCGCAAACCCGCGCTCTTCGTCCTCGATCTGCGTGCGCGCCGTCAGGAAAATCACCGGGATGCCGGCCGTCGCCGCCTCGCCCTTCAGTCGCCGGCAGACCTCGAACCCGTCGAGCCCTGGCATGACGATGTCGAGCAGGATCAGGTCGGGGGGCGGATCGCCGGCGGCAATCTGCAGCGCGCCCTGGCCGTCGCGCGCCGCCTTGACGCGATAAGTGTCGGCGAGCGCCTGCGCCAGCACCGCCAGGTTCTCGGGCGCATCGTCGACGATCAAGATGGTCGGCGGCTCGATAACGCCGATCGGCAATCCCAGCGACGCTTCCATCGCGTGCCTGCTCTCCTAAGGTTCGGGCCTAAGGTTCGGGCAGCGGCGCGAGATCGCCGACGGCGCGCTGCAGCGCCGTCAGCGCCGCGGCGAAATCGAACCCCTCGGCAGCCCGCGCGACCGCCTCGAAGTGCTCGCCAAGGGTGTCGCGCAGAACCTCTGAATTGTCGGTTAAAAAGCGGATCGCCGCCACATCGCTGTCGGCCAGGAGAGTCGCGAGCCGTTGGCATGTCCCGCCGGCGAACTGCGGCGCCGCCTGCCCCATCCGGGGCGGCGCCGGCGACGGCAGATGTCGCTCTATCGCAGCCGCGAGCCGGCCGCGCACGGCATCGAGATGCAGCAGGGCCGCCGCCGCCGCCTTGTCGCCGAGCGCCCTTTCGGCCGCCGCCGCTGCCGCGGCGACCTCTTCGGCGCCGAGATTGCCGGCGAGCCCCTTCAGCGTATGCGCGAGGCGGTCGGCCGCGTCCCGGTCGCCGCGCTGCAGCAGGTCGGCAATGGCGGCGCCGTCGCCGCGATGGCCGTCCGCAAAGCGCCGCAACAGCTCGGCATATCCGGCGGCGTTGCCCATCATGCGGCGCAATCCGGCGGCCGTGTCGAGCCCCGCGATCGTGGGCAGATCCGCCGGCGTCGCCACGGATGGAGCCGATGCCGGCATGTCCGCTGCCGCCGGCAGCTCGCCGCCGACCCAGGCGGCGAGGGCGGCGCGCAGGCCATCGGGGTCGATCGGCTTCGCGACATGGTCGTTCATCCCGGCCGCCAGCGCCCGCTCCCGGTCTTCGATCGTCGCGTTCGCCGTCATCGCAATGATCGGCAGCGCCCCGTAACCCGGCGCCCGGCGGATCGCGCGGCTGGCGGCGAGACCATCCATCACCGGCATCTGCATGTCCATCAGCACCGCGGCGTAATGATCGGGAGAGTGGCCGAGCACCCTGTCGAGCGCGGCGGCACCGTCGGCGGCAAGCTCGACGGCGAAGCCGGACTCGGCCAGCAGGCCGCTCGCCACCTCCTGGTTCAGCTCGTTGTCTTCGACGAGCAACAGCCGCCGGCCGCGCCAGACGGGGGGCGCCGCAATCCGCTCCGCCGCCACCGGTGGCGCAGGTGCGGCCGTGGCGCTCTCGGGATCGAGCAGCGCATGGCTCACGATGTTGAGCAGCAGCGACGGCGTGAACGGCTGCGGCAGCAGATACTCGACCCCGACCTGGCGCGCTTCGTCGGTCACCTCCTCGCCCCAGGCGCCGATCGTCAGGACGATCCTCGGCGGCGCCTGGAGGCGGAGCGCATTGATCTCGGCAGCGGTCTCGAACCCGTCGAGCTCCGGCATCTCGGCATCGAGCAGGACCAGCGATCGGCGCGCCGCTCGCGCCGGCGGCGGCGACGGCATCGACCGCCTCGCGGCCCGAGGCGGCGGCGGCGACCCCGAACCCGGCAGCTGCGAGCATTGTCGCAGCGACCTCGCGGGTGCGCGGGTGGTCGTCGACGACGAGGACCGAGAGGCCGCGCAGCCGCGCCGGCAAGGCATCGCCGCCGGCGGCGCTGCCTTTGCCGAGCCGGGCGGTGAACCAGAAAATGCTGCCTTGTCCGAGGGCGCTGTCGACGCCGACCTCGCCGCCCATCGCCGCCGCCAGATTCTTGCAGATGACAAGCCCGAGCCCGGTACCGCCGTAGCGCCGGGTGATCGAGCTGTCGGCTTGCTGGAACGGCTGGAACAGCCGGTCGCGCTGCGCCGGGCTGAGGCCGATGCCGGTGTCGCGCACGGCGCAATAGAGCAGCACCTCGGCCGCGCTTTCCTCGCGCCGCTTGACGATCAGCTCGACCTCGCCCTGATCGGTGAACTTGACGGCGTTGGTGACGTAGTTGACGAAGATCTGGCTGAGCCGCAGCGGGTCGCCGATCAGCGTGAAATCGAGCCGCGGGTCGACGTTGAAGATCAGCTCGAGGCCCTTGGCGGCAGCCTTGCCGCCGATCAAATTGCCGACCCGGTCGAGGATCTCGTCGGCCTCGAACTCGGTGCGTTCGAGGGCCAGCTTGCCGGCTTCCAGCTTCGAGAAATCGAGGATGTCGTTGACGATTTCGAGCAGCATCTGCGCCGCCTGCTGGATCTTCGCCAGATAGCCGCGCTGGTGATGCGTAAGCGGCGTCTTCAACAAGAGGTTCGACAGGCCGATGACGGCGTTCATCGGCGTCCGGATCTCGTGGCTCACATTGGCGAAGAAGTCGGATTTGGCACGCGCCGCCCCGTCGGCCAGCTCGCTCGCCGCCCGCAGCGCCGCCGCCGTCTCCGCCGCCTGGGTCCGCTGCCGCTCGGCGAGACGCCGCGCCAGCTGGCGGTTGCGGAGGAGGAGCAGAACCGCCGCCAGCAGCAGGATGCCGGCCAGCCCCCAGGCTCCCCAGGCCCCCCAGGCCATTGTGGCGCTGCTCATGTTCTCTTTTGCCCCGGCTCATCGCCGATGGCGCTATGTAGCAGATTCGCGCCGCGGCGGCAGCCGGGACGGCGCCTAGAGCCTGCCGCTTGACAGCGGCGATCAGCCGCCAATCTGCTATGTTGTGTGCGTCGACGGGGCCACGGCATATTGCTGCAGGGCCGACGTCGGCGTTGTCTTGTGAGTCCACCGTGGCGGGGTAGCTGATGGCCGAGCGGGTCATCGACGAGGGGTCGATCGTCGCGAAACGGCGACGGCTGCGCGACATCATCCAGCAAAACTCCCTGCTCAAAGACAGAGAGTTCCTGCTGGTTTCGGGGGAACGCAGCAAATATTACTTCGACATGAAGATGACGACCCTACACCCGGAGGGCGCTTGGCTGGTCGGCGAGGTGGTCTTCGATTACCTCAAGCAATTCGATTTTGAGTATTTAGGCGGGCTGGCGACAGGCGCGATTGCGCCGATGGTGGCGATTTGCGCCAGGAGTTGGCCGGAACGTCCGATCAAAGGTTTTTTCGTCAGGGATGAAGCGAAAGACCACGGGACAAGGAAGCTGATCGACGGCTTCATCGAAGACGGCGCATCGGCTGTCGTCATCGAGGATGTGACCACCAAGGGCGAGTCCGCGTTGAAGGCTGTTCGCGCCCTGGAGGCGCGGGGCTGCAAGATCGTGTGCGTCGTATCCCTGGTCGACCGGCTGGAAGGGGCCAAAGAGAACTTCAAACGTCTCGGGATCAGGTTCGAAGCGATCTTCACCACCGACGACTTCAGATAGCGCCAGCGGCTGCCCCGTTGTCATCCCGGCGCAAGCCGGGATCCATCACGGCCACATCTCGACAATCGGGAAATGGGTCCCGGCTTTCGCTTTCGCCGGTATGACAAGCTAGAGCTATCGCCTGCAAAGCACAGCTAGTCGAGCGCCTGGCGGAGCGCGGCCGCGGTCGCCAGCGGCGCCAGCGGCAGCGCCGCCAGCGTGATGGCGGCGAGCAGCAAGAGGTCGGCGCGGGCCCCCTCGGCGGTGAGCGTCGCCTCGACGGCGCCGGTGCCGAAGATCAGCGGCGGCAGGTAGAGCGGCAGCACCAGCAGCGCCACCAGCACGCCGGGCCGCCGCGCGCCCAGGGTCAGCGCCGCGGCGATCATCCCCAACAGGCTGAGGGCGGGGGTGCCGATCACCAGGCCCGCCAGCAGCACCGGGATGGCGCGCGGGTCGAGATCGACGACGATCGCCAAGAGCGGGCTGACAATGCACAGCGGCAGCCCGGTCGTCAGCCAATGCGCCGCCGCCTTGGTCAGCACCGCCAGTTCGAGCGGCGCCGGCGACAGCGCGATCAGATCGAGATTGCCGTCGGCATGATCGGCCGCGAACAGGCGGTCGAGGCTCAACACCGCCGCCAGCAGCGCCGCCGCCCAGATGATGCCGGCGGCGATGCGCCCGAGCAGCTCCGGCTCCGGTCCGACCCCGAACGGAAACAGCAGTACCGCCAGCACGAAGAACCCGACGACGAGGCCGATCTCGCCGCCCTGCCGCAACGACAGCCGCAGATCGCGGCGCAGCAGCCCGAGAAACGGCGCCATCACCACAGGGTCGCAAGCGCCTCTTGGCGCGAGACGGCGTAGTCGTCGAGCGCGATTGTCGCGGCGCCCGCGAGGGCGAGCGGCTGATGCGTCGCGATGACGACGCGCCCCGCCTCGGCGCGGTGCTGTGCGATCGCCGCCGACAGCCGCGCTTCGCCGTCGCTGTCGAGCGCCGTGGTCGGCTCGTCGAGCAGCCAGACCGCCGCCGGAGCCGCGACGAGGCGCGCCAGCGCGAGACGCCGGCGCTGCCCGGCCGACAGCCAGCGGCAAGGCCAGTCCGCCGCCGCGCTCAGCCCGAACCGGTCGAGCGCCTCTAGCGCCGCGTCCGGGTCGGGCAGCGGCGCATCCGCGAGCGCCGCCCAGAACTGCAGCGTCTCACGCGCCGTCAGCGCCGGCTTTGCCGCATCGAGATGGCCAAGATAGCCGATCCGCGCACGGTAGGCGGCGGCATCCTGCCCCACCGGCAGGCCATCCCACAGCAATTGACCCGCCGCCGGCTCCAGCAAACTCGCCAGGAGACGCAACAGGCTCGACTTGCCGCTACCGTTGCTGCCGGTCAGAATCAACGCGCCGCCGGCCGGCAGCGCGCAATCGAGACCGGCAAACACCAGCCTGCCGCCGCGTCGGCAGGCCAGGCCCCGCCCGACCAGCTCCGCCCGCTCGAAGGCGTCTCGCGGCGGCCTCATGCCGACAAAAAAGCGGCTCCGGAGGGGGAGTTCCGGAGCCGCACTAGCGCCCGGCCGACAGGATCGGCCGGGCAGGAGGTTTGGGGGACAAACCTGTAAGGACGAACCCTACGCTGCCCATTTAGCCGCTGAATTAGGACTGCGGTTTGAAGGAAATACGGCATTTCAATGATGATTCTTAACAGATCCGCCTCATCGAGCCGGGTTTAACAAAGCGGCCGGCGGTCCTCGATCGCCTTGCCGTCGTTGGGCAGGCTGCCCTGCGGCACAAAGCTGACATCGCCGCGCAATTTGGTGACGGCCTGCAAGGTTGCGGCAATGGCGGCGGCGGGCTCGGCCGGCTCCCCCATCTCGACGAGCAGCCGCATCCGGTCGGCCATCTGCTCGCGCTCGATCACCAGCCGCGCCGCGATGATCGATTTGTGCCGCTGCACGATCTCGGCAATTTGCACCGGATGCACGAACATGCCGCGCACCTTGGCGGTCTGGTCGGCGCGCCCGAGCCAGCCGCGGATGCGGTGGTTGGTGCGGCCGCACGGGCTGGGGCCCGGCAGGATCGCCGACAGATCGCCGGTCGCGAAGCGAATCAGCGGGTATTCCGGCGTCAGCGTCGTCAGGACGACCTCGCCGACCTCGCCCGGCGGCACCGGATCGCCGGTCCCGGGATGCACCAGTTCGACGATGATCCCTTCGTCGAGCACCATGCCCGGGCAGACCGACCCGTCCGGCGCGAGGCTCTCATAAGCGATGAGCCCGAGATCGGCGGTGCCGTAGCATTGCAAGGCGGCGATGCCGTGCGCCTGGAACTCGGCGCGCAACGCCGCCGGGAACGCCTCGGCGCCGACCAGCGCCTTTCTCAGCGAGCCGATCTCGCTCCCCTGCTCGGCGGCCCGGTCGAGGAGGATCTTCAGAAAGGACGGGGTACCGACATAGGCGACCGGCCGCAGGTCTGCGATCGTGCGCAGCTGCTGCTCGGTCTGACCGATTCCGGCCGGAATGACCGGGCAGCCGAGCGCCAGCGCCGCCCCTTCGAGCATCGCCCCGGCCGGCGTCAGGTGATAAGAGAACGTGTTATGGATGAGGTCGCCGGCGCGGATGCCGGCGGCGAACAGCGCGCGCGCCATGCGGAAAAAATCGGGCCGCCGCGCTTCCAGCTCGTAGATCGGCCCGGGCGAGGCAAAGATCCGCGCCACCGTCCCGACCGGCACCGCGGCCAAGCCGCCGAAGGGCGGATTGCGGCGCTGCAATTCGATAAGGTCGGACTTGCGGGTGAGCGGCAGATCGGCCAGCGCTCGGCGGTCGACGATGTCCTGCGGGCGCACCTTGGCAAGCCGCTCGCGGTAGGCCGGCGCGTGCTGTCGCGCCGCCGCGACGACATTGGGGAGCGCCGCCATCAGGGCCGCTTCGCGCTGGGCCGGATCGCGCGTCTCCTGGGCATCGTAAAAAGCCCCGTTCATCGCTGCTCCTTCCCCGATTCGGCGGCGGCGTTGGTCGGGCCATAGAGTGCGCCGGATTTGACGCCGCCATCAAGCGGGTCGCCCCAGCACGGCCGACCCCGTTTCCGGCAGCAATGCCACAGTCGCCGCCGGTTGCGTCATATTATTCGGAAGTGGCGCTGCCTCGGTTGCGAAACAACCCGCGGTTAGATACGCTTGAGGCGGAAGCGCACCCGCGGAGTTGGGGGGCGGAGTGTTCAGCTGTTATCGGCACCTCGGCGATCGGCTGCGCCGCTGGCGGCGTTCCTCGCCGTTCGCGTTTATGCTGGTGCTCGCGCTCACCGCGTTCGTCCTCACCGCGTTCGTCTGCCGCGACGCCGGTGCGCAACCGCTGTCCGGCAGCGAGCGCACGCAATTGCAGGTACGCAAGGAGGCGCTGTTCGCGCAGACCTTGCGCGACCCGGCCAACCTCGATGTCGCCTTTGCCTACGCCGACGCGGCGGCGAAGCTCGGCGACTTCGAGGCGGCGGTGTCTGCCCTCGACCGCATGCTGTTGTTCAACCCGAACCTGCCGCGCGTCCAGCTCGAGATCGGGGCGCTCTATTTCCGGATGGGCTCCTACGACATCTCGCGCAGCTATTTCCAGAAGGCGCTGGCCGCCAACCCGCCGGCCGAGGTGCGCGCGCGCATCGAGCGCTATCTCGGCGAGATCGCCCGCCGCAGCGGCGTGCAGCACTTCACCGGCTTTGTCCTGTTCGGCGTGCAGACCCAGTCCGACGCCAATCTGGCGCCAGGCTCCCCGATCATCCAATCGCCGGTCGGCCCGGTGCTGCTGGGCAGCGATTTCGTCAAGAAGCGCGACGAGAACGTGTTCGGCACCGGCTCGTTTCTCTACAGCTACGACCTCGGGACGCAGACCCGCGACGCGGTCGAAGTCGGCGGCACCGGTTACGCCAATCATTACAGCAGCGTGACGCGGCTCGACCTCGGCCTCGCCGAACTGACGGTCGGGCCGCGCATCAACACGCTCGACCCGGCCCCCGGGATCCAAGCCGCGTCGCTGAAGCCGTATGCGATCGTCAATGACGTCAGCCTCGGCGGCAATCAGTATTTCAACACCTTTGGCGTCGGCAGCGAGCTGACGTCGCAGGTGTGGCAGGACTTTCACTTCAGATCGATCTTCGAATTCCGCCAGAAGAATTTTACCAACGCACCGGACCGGCCGCTGTCGCGAGGGCTCAACGGCAGCGACAAGCTGGTCTCGCTGTTCGTCAGCCGGCCGATCACCGTCGATCCCGCGTCCGAACTCAGTCTCGAATTCGACTTCCTCCGCCAGGACACCCGCCTCGCGCGGTACGCCAACGACACTTATGGCGGCGCCGCGGCCTATCGCATCCGCTACCCGGACCCGACCGGCTGGCTGCCGCTGCCGTGGGAGACGACGTTCATCGTCGGCTACAGCCACAGCTTCTACGACGGGCCCGATCCCTGCTGCAGCGTCAGCAGCAACCCGCTGGTCTTCAAGACCGCCGCCCGCTCGGACGCGCGCTGGCGCTTCGGCATCACGCAGAACTTCCAGGTCAGCGAGGACGTCTCGGTCCTGCTGCAGGTGCAGCGCGACATCGTGTCGTCGAACCTGTCGCTCTACGGCTACACCAACAACAGCGTGCTGATCGGACCGCTGATCCGCTTTTAGCCATCGCCGGGTGGGGAAGCGGCGTTGGGAGCAGGTGATGATCGGATTTGGCCGCCGGCCGTTTCATGGGGCCCTCGCCGCGGCGCTGCTGCTCGCTGCCGCGAGTGGTCAGCTGCAGGCCCAGGAGAGGGTCGGGATCAGTAGCGCCGTCAATCCGGAGGCGATCGGGGCGCCCCCCGGAGCGGCGCCGCGCCGGCTGGTGATCGGCCAGGACGTCATATTCAACGAGCACATCACGACGGGGCCGACCGGGCAGACCCAGCTGTTGTTCCTCGATGAATCGGCGATGACGGTCGGCCCGGATTCCGACCTCGTGATCGACCAGTTCGTCTATGACCCGAAAACCGGCACCGGCAAGCTGGCGATGAGCGCGACCCGCGGTTTGCTGCGCTATGTCGGCGGCAAGCTGAGCAAGCAGGATCAAGGGGTGACCGTGCGCACGGCGACGGCGACGCTAGCGGTGCGTGGCGGTGCCTTTGTTGTGAACGTCGCCCGCAACG
Organism: Thiohalocapsa sp.; assembly: GCA_050257895.1. Taxonomy (GTDB): domain Bacteria; phylum Pseudomonadota; class Alphaproteobacteria; order ATCC43930; family CGMCC-115725; genus DATARH01. The sequence goes on along the minus strand of JBLMXS010000401.1, from coordinate 1,230 downwards.
GCAATACCGAGGCGATCTTCATCTTCGGGCGCGGCTTGACCGTCACCGGAACAAGCGGCGCCAGCACGACGCTGCACCGCCCGGGTTTTTCCGCGATCGTCGGGCCGGGCGGTTTCATATCGCAGCCAGTCGCAGTACCGGCGGGGCAGCTGGCGACCTACCTGCAGCAGCTCGACGGTCGCCCCGGCACCAGCGGCGGCGCTGCTGTCGTCCCAACCGAGGCGACCGTTGTCAGGAGCGGCTTGTCGCGGACGGTTTCCACTGTTGCGCCGGCGACCTCGGTGGTGCCCATTGTTAAGGAACCTCTGGCTCCGCCGCCGAATTCGAATAAGACCATCAACCCCGAACCGAATTCCGCGGGGCAGATTCTGGACTGCGTGGACCAGGGCGCCTGTTCATTGACCGTCATAACCAATACGACGGCTGTGAAGCTCGCCGGCCGGGTGAAGAGCACCAACGGCAACGGGACCGCCAACGGCTTTGTCGACCAGACCGCGCAGGCTGATGCCGCCTACAGCGGCGCCAGTCTGCAGAACGGCGTATTCACCGGCACCGTCGGTGCGTTGGGCAAGACGAAGTTTCCGCTGACCGTGGGATCGTCGACATTCGGACCGGAGGGGACGTCGAGCGCCCTCGGCACCTTTACCGGAACGAGTTTCCTGTCGTCCGACAAAACATTCTTTTACGCCAGCATCCAGCCGACGCAGCAGCCGGACGAGCGTCTCTTCATCACCGGCGGGACGCCGGTCAACGCGGAATTCTACAATGCCACCGCCGCCGCTTCGACGACGACCGGCAACAATGCGATGCCGCGGGTCTTTGCCTTCGAAGTGCAGCCGGACGCGGCGCTGGATTCGACAATCCCGTTTGTGCGGCCGCAGGCTGGCGGCAACCTGGCGAATGCCAATGTCTCGCCGCTGTACGTCATCGCGCCGGCGACAACGAAAATCGGCGACGCCTCGACCCTCTCGGCGGCCCATTCGCTGCAGGGCAGCCTCGCGATCGACGGCGCCGGCGCCGATCAGCGTTCGACGATTGCGGTCAGCACCGGCACGATCGCGACGCTGGAGAGCAGCAAGCTGCCGATCCTCGACGGCCAGATGCGCGGCTCTTCGCGGCAAGCGGCGACCGATGCGCCGCTGCGGCTCAGCTCAGCGGTCAGCTCGATGGTCGACGCCAACGGCAACAGCTTCTACGGCGCCGACGCGATCACCGGCTTCGGGCTCGATC
>JBLMXS010000400.1:0-14411 GCA_050257895.1 Thiohalocapsa sp. | reverse complement strand
GATGTGCTTCCTCCAGCCGTTCGAGCTTCCCGTCGAGAAAGTCGAGCCCCTCCACATCGGCGACGATCGCGGGCTGCCCCGCCAGATGGGCGGCCTCGAGATCGGCGGCGCGAAGGGCACGGCGCAGGCCATGGTGCGCGACCGTCTCATCCATCCAGGCAAGGCGGTCGAGATGGTGCTCGTAAAGCTCGCCCGGCGCCGGAGGACGCATCGCGGCGAGCGCGCCTTCCGCATTGCGGGCGAGGATCGGGCCGTCTGGGACGTCCGCGAGGCAGGCCACGGCCAGTGATCCCGCCCGCATGTCATTCGCCAGATCGTCGTTCGGCGGCGCCTTCGAGGTAATGCCGGTCTTGCCGCCATGGCTGTGGACGTCGACCGAGATAAATTTGCGCAGCACATCGAGAGCGGCGGAGGCGGTCTCGGCCGTCCGGGCGGCCTGCGTCGAACCGCGCGGCGCGCCGCCCCCAGCAAGCATCGCGCCGACCGAACCCAGCGCGGGATTCCACATCCACGGGCCGTGCGTGAAAACATGCGCCTCGCCGTGACCGCAGCAATCCATCCGGTCCTCCGAGAATGCCGGCGTCAGCCTCGCATGGCCGACCCCGGCCGGCTATTCTTTTCGCGGCAGCTCGAACCCGGCGCCGCGCTCGATGTGGTGGACCAGTGCGTTATGGGTGCGACTCCGTACATCGCTAGGCTTCGCCATAGTGAACGCGGCGGTAATTGCGCGACGGAATCAGGTCGTCGACGTGCACATCCCACAGCGTCGAACCGCTTTGCGCCTGGTGTTCGCGGAACAGTTCCTCGAACCGGCCGAGGCTGGTCACCTTGCTGCCGTTCAGGCCGAAGCCCCGTGCCACCTGAGCGATGTCGCCACGGCCGTGCGTCGCATGCATTGGGTCGACCCCATAGGCACGGAATTTGTGGGTCTCGGCGCCGTAGCCGCCATCGTTGATAATGCAGATCAAGAGCTTGATGCCCTGCCGCTGGATCGTCTCCAGCTCCTGGATGTGCTGATAGAGGCTGCCGTCGCCATCGATCAGCATCACCTTGCCGTTGTTGCGCGCTGCGGCGACCCCGATCGCGGCCGGCAGGCCCGAGCCGATCGCGCCGAAATCGATCGGGATGTGGTACTTGCCGGCCGGCCGCCCGCGCAGATGCGTCATCGCAAAACTGAAGCAGTGCCCCCCGGCAACGATGATGTCCCAATCCTTCGGGATTGCCGCGTCGAGCTCTTTGATGACCGGGCGCGGATCGAGCGTTCCGGAAGTCGGCGTATAGGGCTTCGGGTCCGGATTTTCGGCGGTCGCGGCAATCTTCGACGCGACCTCGTTGCTGCGCCAGCCCTGGCGGTGGATGCCCCTTTGCTTCAGCTCGGCGACAATCGCCTGGGCTGCGGCATTGGCATCCGCCTGGACATGCAGGTCAGCGGTGCGCAATCCCTGCCATAAGCCGCGCGGCTGCGTGTCGATGCGGACGACCCTGGCATTCGGAAACAGGTAGCCGCCTTCGGTCGTGTAATGACCGAGACCGGCTCCGGCCGAAATCACCAGATCGCTTTCGGCAAAGTACTCGCGACCCAGATCGGTGGCGAATGTACCGGCAATATCGAGCGCAAACGGATTTCCGTCAAACAGACCCTTGCCAAGCAGCGTCGTGGCAAGCAGGGCGCCGGCCTCTTCGGCCAGAGCCTCCAGGGCTCCCTTCGCGCCGGACCAGGTGGCGCCGCGCCCCCCGATGACGATCGGCCGCTCCGCTTCCGCAATCATCGCGACGATCTCGTCCACCACCTCCGGGTCCGGCCGCAGCTTCTGCGGCCGAGGCATAAGTTCGGTCGACGGAGAATAGTCCGGGAGGTACGGAAATTCTTCCTTCTGGAGGTCGAGCGGCACGCTCAGCACGACCGGCTTGCGCTCCGCGCGGGCAACGTAAAAGGCCTCGCGCACGCAATCGAGCGCGCGGTCGATCGTCCGAACCGGCACGAAGTGGGCCCCGGTCGCCAGCGCCAGCGGCGCCTGGTCGATCGACTGGAGATACCAGGAGGCGCCGATCGGAGCGTCACCGGCAAAGACGACAACCGGTGCATTGCCGCGCGCCGCCATGACGAGCGCTGTCATGATTTGGGTGTAGCCGGGCCCGCAGGTAACCGAGGCGACGCCGACCTTACCGGTCGCGCGCGCATAGGCGTCAGCCATCGCGACGCAGCAATGCTCGTGGCGTGCATGGATCAATCTGGTTTCTTGGTTGTCGGCCATCGACGCCGACCAGTACATGTTGGCGTCGCCCATCAGGGTGAATACCGTGTCGACGCCCTCGGCCGCAAAGGCCTGCGCCAGAATATCTGAAACTTGATTCTCGCTCATTTTGGCTCTTTTCCCGACAATTTCTGACGGACCCACGATGCTGCCGCACGCGACAGGATTTTGCCGCCGCTAAGTTCGGTGGCCGGCTGCGGCGCGGCGTCATCCCCGGAATTAGGGTTATCCGTCTGCGTGACGATCAGCTTGGCGACATTCTCGGCAAACTCGGCGAGAAGCGCGCGGGCGAGGTGAACGCCACCGGCATTGGCAAAGGTTTCGAGCGGCCCGGTGACGTTGAATGTGCCCTCCACCTTCAGCAGAGTGGTGTCGCTGCCGCTGGCCTCCACCAGTCCGGTCGCGTTGGCGCGCGAGGCTCCGCGGCCGTCGATGCCGCGCCCCTCGATCGAGCAGCGCCGGGCGGGATGGTCATAGGCGAGCCTCGCCTCGCCGCGAAACTGCGCCACGGTCGGCCCGAATTTAACCCGCATCGTGCCCTGATAGGCGCCGCTGTCGTCAGATTTGGTCAGGGTGGCGCCCGGGATGCACGCGGCGACCGTTGCCGGGTCGGATAATATCGGCCACACGGCCTCCGGCGGCGCGGCAATGGCGATTTCTTCGCGGATCGAGATCATTGGGCGAGGCTATCGGCATCCGCGCGGCTTTGTCGATATGCTTCCATGGCCGTCAGGCGGACACGGTCAGCCGCAGCAAGCGAGCCGTATCGGCCTCGTCCTGAATGCCGCGCACCGCCGCGATCGGGCCGGCAACGTCGACTAACGGAGCACCATAGGCGGCCGCTCACGCACCTTGGCGTCGAGCTCGGCATCGCTCAGCGGCCGACCGCCCCGAAACTTCCGTTTCGAGTTGGAGCGACTAGTAGAGTCCGGGTTTGCGCCGTTGCCGGTTCGACGGTCATCGGAAACTCGCCGTAGCGCATAAGCCGCACAGGTTCGATTACAGCAAGCGCTAAATGTTCGGCGGCATCGGCTCAGGGTGAACTCGATCCAGCGCCAGGATCACTGTAGCGGTCACGACCCGTTGGCCATGCTCATTCCGCACCTCCACCGTAACGGAGCGGTGGCCGCCTTTTGGCAGCAAATCGCGTCCAATCTCTGCGGCCCCTTCGGCGGCATGGCGTTCAGCGGCGTCAAGGTCGACTAGCTCTACCCCTTCATTATCAGCTGAGAACGTGACGCCCTCTCGAACATCAAAATAGAATCGTGGCATCTGCTCATCTAACCTGCAGGCAGAGAGCCGCACCCTATTCATAGGGTCTGGGTTTGTCAACTACAACATCGTCCCATTCTTTTCCATGAGTCTTTCTGTTTCTAATCGCGGCTTCGCGATAGGCGTTATCTTCGAAAGATCTCTCCTTCCGGCTTCGTGGGCGCCGTGCGGACCTCGCCCCGAAAAATGCGACTCGGCATACCGTGTGATAATCAGGAAAAGCTCAAAAGGACTATCCCTCGATAACGGACAATGCCGGCACCATGGACCGCCTGACTAGCCTGATGGTGTTCACCCGGGTCGTCGATCGCGGCGAGTTCTCGGCGACAGCGCAACGTCTGAACATGTCGACGACAATGGTCAGTAACCACGTCCAGGCATTGGAAAACCAACTCGGAGTGCGGCTGCTGAACCGCACCACGCGGCGCGTCAGCCTGACCGACGTGGGGCGCGAATACTACGAACGCTGCAATCAGATCCTCGCCGACCTGGAGGAAGCCGACGAGGCCGCCGAGCGCCGTGCAGGTGATCCCGCGCGGGCTGCTCCGAGCCCATTGCGACACCCACATCGTGCCTTTCGTCGCGCCCGCTATTGCCGATTTCCTGGCCGACAATCCCGAGGTCTCGATCGACCTGCGGACCGGTGAGCGCATGCCGGACCTGGTCGAGGAAGGGCTCGACGTCGCTATCCGACCGACACCGCCGCCGGATTCAAGCCTGATCGTGCGCCGCCTCAGCACATGCGTCAGGTCACGCTGAAAAGCGGCGGCCTTTTCCTGACGGCAAGCTTTATTGTCGCGGACGACCTCGGTGCCGGCCGCCTGGTCCCGCTGTTACCGGAATTTCGTCCCCTCGAATTCGCGATCAACGCCATCTATCCGCATCGCCGGCATCTGAGCGCCCAGGTTCGCTGCTTTGTTGATCTGCTGGCTGATCGTTTCATCGAACATCAGCGTTGCATGAACCCGAGTACCCCGGAAGGCTGAGCACCCGAGGACTGGACAGCCGGTTTTCGCGCTTGTGCGTCCATATGACCGCTTTCGGCGTACTCCGGCCAGGAACGGCCCCACTGTGGCTGAATCAAGTTGCCGCAAATGAGACCTTCGCGGCGACAAGGGCGAACTGCCGAGTCGGGTGGTGACAATCCTTCGCCGACGGGCGCACGAGCGGCGAGGTAACGCCGATAATCCGACAATCGACATTGCGCGATCACGCTACATGCGTCTCCCAGCGACTGAGATGTGAGTCGAGAGATCATCGCTCGTGGTGCTCATCGGCGTCGGCGCCGGTCGAACCGTAACGTCATTGCCGGAGGGAAATTCATCCTCTGTGTCGCCCCTCACACCGCCAAAGGGAAGCTTGGGCTATCATTCCCGTGAATGCTGCGATGCTTGTTAAAAAAAGGGAACTAGCAGATGTCGTGGTGGGATGACGCCGTAAATGCAGTAGCGGATGGTGTCGAAGCAGTGGTCAATGGCGTGGCCGAGGTGGTCACAGATGCTGTTGAGACTGCCGGAAATGCCGCCCAGGATGGACTGGATGCCGTTGGTGGCGTTGGGGGAGGCATTATTGGCGGAGTTGCCGCATGGGCAGGTGGTGTGGTTGCCGGGGTCACGAATTTAGTCGGCGCTGCAATCAAGGGAGTGTTTGGAATTGTCGGCGGAGTTGTGGGTGGGTTAGTTCGCGCGATCGGAGGATTTCTCGGCCGCGATGAAAAACTCTGGGCCGCGGGGTGGGCAGATATCTGGATCAGCGTAGCAGGGGCGATCCTGGCAATCTTAGGCGAAGTGGTGTCGGTGGTCCAAAGAGTATTGTTTTTTGTTCAAACCCATGACCGGCCTCTGACAAAAGAAGAAAAGGCGATGTTGCGGATTGTCTTCCAAAATTCCCTGTCGCTTTATAACATCCGTCTGATTCCGGGGCAGTCAGGCGTCTATGGATGGTTTACCCAAGGAGCGTTTACCTTGGATAACACTATTTATTTAAACGCGACCGACCTTAGAGTCCATCCGGAAACGTTAGTCCACGAATGTGTCCACGTCTGGCAGTATCAGAATTTCGGAACAAAATACGTCATGGGCGCGCTGGGAGCACAGATAGTTTACGGCAGAACCGGCGGCGCGAACGATGCTTATGACTGGACGGCAGAGCCTGGCCGGGGTCGCACGCGCTGGCTGGAGTTCAATCAGGAAGCCCAGGCTGAGCTTATTGAGGAGGTCTGGACGGACGGTTCTTTGAGTAGAGGTGGAAGCTTGCGTACCGGCGAGGGAGCATTTTACGAAGCCCAGGATTGTGAGGCCGCCTTTGGCCTTGATTTCTGTATCAGACAATTTATTGCATCGAGTATTCCTGCAGTTGCCAGCGATGGAATGCCTGTCCACTTTCCCCGCGATGGCCTCGACCACACAGCACTCGCCGATGAGGCGACCACCAATCTGCGAGGGCGCGTGAATATCCGCTGGTCGCGGAATCTCAGCTAGGGAAACACTGGAACAAGGCCGGCCCGGTCGAGGACGATTCGACGGTAGCCAATGAACGGCAGACCAGGGTTGAATGTTGCCGGCCGGCGCCCGTGATGTGAACGACCGCTGTCGGCGCGTCTGGCCCGTACCCGTGCGTCCTGGCGAAGGTCGTCTCACCTGAGAACAGCCGGTCGCTCCGCGTTGGCGGCGGGCCTTCCTTTCATGCCCCGAAACCGTCCTTCGCAAACGGAAACGAAGTTCGGCTGAGTCTGCGGTAATCCCGGGTCAGGCTACGGGTTTGCACGTATTCCCGGTGTAGCCTTATCGGTTCAATAGGGAGATGCCGTCGCTCCTCGGGCTCGCGCCCGAACCGGGCCGCGGTCCCCGTCAGCTCTGGCAGTCCGGCAACCCGAGAGGTAGGGCACTGGCGCGGCGCTCCGCCTCGGTCATGGCAAACACACCGAGCTGAAAGAACGAATGGCGCGGTTCGGCGGCCAGCAAGTTCGGGTTGCCGCGACCGGCATTCAGCATGATGCGGTCGCCGTGGCTGGCGGCCAACGCCACGAGCCGGTTTTTCAGCTCGAACGGGCTCACAGGCCGAGCTTTTCGAGATCGTCCGTAATCGCGGTCATTTCGCGGTCGCGGCCGGTTCACAACCCACTATGCATCAGCGCAATGGCCTCGGCGACCAGCGCCGAGCTGTCGAAAATGGTCACGGTCTCCGGCAAAAGGCCGGCCGTCTCGGCCGGCGAGGTTACCGTGTCGGCGACGGCGACGCCGTCGAACTCGCCAACACCGAGAACGCTCTGCGCGTCGCCGGTGAAGAGGCCATGCGTGGCGGCGGCGAATACACGGCGCGCCCCGGCCTCGCGGCACTTCGCGGCAGCGCGGCGAAGCGTCGTACCGGTGCTGATCAGATCGTCATAAAGGATCACCGCCCGATCGCGCACATCGCCGACGAAGAGGTCGCCGGTGACAACGCCTCCGGCCCGCTGCTTGTCGACAAAGCCGGCGGTCGGCTCTGCCCCCAATTTCGCGGCGAGCGCGCGACGGAAGCGCTCGGCCCGCTTGGCGCCGCCGACATCGGGGGAAACGACGGCCAGCCGCTCGCCGCGCAACAATGCGGCGAAATGCGCGACGAACAGCGGCATCGCCTCGATGTTGACGGTCGGAATGCGGAAGGCGTTTTCGTAGGCGGCGCGGTTGTGGACATCGAACGTCACGATCGCGTCGGCACCGCACGCCTCGAACAGGCGCGCGACGTATTTGGTGGTGATCGGGTCGCGTCTCTGGCTGCGCTGGTCCTTGCGGGCGTAGCAAAGGTAGGGAACGACGGCGGTGACGCGCGCTGCGCCGGCGTCCTTCAGCGCGCCGATCAGGAACAGCAGGCGGCACAATTTGTCGTTCGGGCTGGCGCCCGCGCCGCCGTGCAGCGAATGTATCACAAAGACGTCGCGCCGGTTGACCTCGACGAGCGGGCGGATCTTGTGCTCGCCATCCTCGAAGGATCGCTCCTCATGGGGGGAGAGCGGCCATTCGAGACGCGCCGCAACACGCTCGCCATAGGGACGACTGCGCTCGAGCGCAAAGAGCAACGCGGCGGCTTGCTCCATTTGGGATCCTCTGAGAGAGCGACGCCGGCAGATTACGGAACAATCGACCTTAGGCGTTTGACGTGGATCAACGGATTCCCCCCGATGTCGACCCGTTGACCTGCATCAATTCGCTGCGGGGCAGGTGCGGCTAGCGTTCTGTCTCCAGCGGGCCGACCTGTCCTCCGAGGCGTCGCCGTCGGCCCCAGATCAGTCGGAGGGTAGGATGACCAAGGCCGCCGTGATCGCGACGTCGGTGCAGAAGACACACGAATGGCTGCGCGACATCGAGGACGAGCTTCATTTCGAGAACGAGACCGCGGCCTATGCCGCCTTGCGCGCGACGCTGCACGCGGTGCGCGACCGCCTGCCGGTCGAGCTGGTGGCGCATTTCGGCGCCGAACTGCCGCTTCTGATCCGCGGCGTGTACTACGATGGCTGGCATCCTTCCGCCGCCGCGCTAAAGGCGGCGCACGCCGAGGATTTCTGCGACTCCGTCCGCCGCGAACTGCAGGGGCACCAGGAGCTGCAGCACATCGACCATGTGGCGCGCGCCGTGCTGCGCGTCCTTGATCAGCGGCTGGAGGCAGGGCAGATCCGCCATGTCGTCGAGGCGCTGCCGGAAAAGACAAGGCGGTTCTGGCACAGCGCGCATTAGCTGCAAAATCGGCAACGCCCCTTCGAAAGGCAGGCGCATCGCAATGCCGTCCGGCGGCGCCGCACTGCTCACCGATCTCTACCAGCTCAACATGCTGGCGGCTTATCTCGATCACGGCCTGACCGAGACGGCGGTGTTCGAGCTGTTTGTGCGCAAGTTGCCGGCACGGCGGGGCTTCCTGATGGCGGCGGGGCTGGAGCAGGCGCTCGACTACCTGGAAAACCTGGCGTTTGCGCCAGATGATATCGCGCGGTTGCGTGCCGCCGGGACCTTCCCGGAGCCACTCCTCGAATACCTTAGCGCGCTGTGCTTTGTCGGCGATGTCGACGCCCTGCCGGAAGGCACCGTGTTCTTTCCCGACGAGCCGGTGTTGCGCGTCGTGGCACCGCTGCCGCAGGCGCAGCTGGTGGAAACTCGCCTGATCAACCTCCTTCATTTCGAAACCGTGATCGCGTCCAAGGCGGCGCGACAAGTGCTCGCCGCCAGCGGCAGGCCGCTCGTCGATTTCGGGCTTCGCCGGGCGCATGGCGCAGAAGCCGGGATGCTGGCGGCGCGCGCCGCCTACGTCGCCGGCTTCGCCGGCACGGCGACCCTGGCCGCCGGGCTCCAATACGGCATCCCGGTCCGCGGCACGATGGCCCATTCGTTCATCCAGGCGCATGACGACGAGACCCTCGCCTTCGAGCATTTCGCTCGTTCGCGGCCGCGCGACCTCGTGCTCCTGATCGATACCTACGACACTGAGCGCGCCGCCGAACGAGTCGTCGCGCTGGCGCCGCTTCTCGCTGCCGACGGCATCACCATCTCCGGCGTCCGCCTCGACAGCGGCAATCTCGGCGAGCACGCGCGAAAGGTGCGCCATATCCTCGATGCCGGCGGTCTCTCGCAGGTGCAGATCGTCGCCAGCGGCGGCGTCGACGAGGAAGAGTTGCTGGCATTGCGCGCGGCGCCGATCGACTCGTTCGGCGTCGGCACCAGCCTGACGACGTCTTCCGACGCGGCGGCGCTCGACTGTGCCTACAAGCTGCAGGAATACGCCGGCCGGCCGCGCCGCAAGCGCTCCGAGGGCAAGGCCACCTGGCCCGGCCGCAAGCAGACCTGGCGCATCAGGGACGACGGCGGCCGGTTCGTCCACGATCTCGTCGCGCTCGACGGCGACCGCCATAAGGGCGAACCCTTGCTGCAGCCGGCGATGCGCGCCGGCAAGCGCGTCGCGCCGCCGCCGTCGTTGGCGCAGGTCCGCGCCCATGCCGCGGACCAGCTGGCGCGGCTGCCGGAACCGCTGCGCCGGCTGCAGCCTTTCACCTATCCGGTAGAGATCGCCTCAAGCATCCACGCGCTCGCCGCGGAATTGGACCGGGCGGAAGCGGGCGGCCACTCCGCGGGTCCGTGACGCGAAGGCCGGCATTGCCCGACGGGGCCAGACAGGCGCAAGCGCCAGCGGCAATCGGAGATAAGCTGCGCTTCCTCGCCGACCCGCGGGCTTACCTGGAAAGTACGCTCGAGGTCGAACTGGTCGAAACCCATTTCTCCTGGGTGTTCCTGACCGACCGCCATGCCTACAAGCTGAAAAAGCCGGTGCGCGGCGAGGGTTTCGATCTGAGGACGCCGGAGGCGCGTCGGCTCAATGCTGTGACCGAGCTGCGCCTCAACCGTCGCCTCGCGGGTGACGTCTACCTCAGAGTGACGCCGCTGACCGTGCAGCCTAACGGCGCACTCGCCCTTGACGGCAAGGGCGAGCCGATCGACTGGCTGGTGCAAATGGTGCGGCTCGACGCCGACCATATGCTGAATCGGCGGCTCCAGCGCGGCGACTGGCGTTATGCCGAGATCGAGGCGCTAGCGGCACGGCTCGCCGCGTTCTTCGCAGCGACGGCGCCAGCCCAGGTGTCCTTGCCGCTGCTCATCGTCCGGATCAGATGCGAGCTGCGTTCGGCCCTTGCTGCAGCAGCGTCGCTGCGGTCCGAGCCGCGACTGCGCGCGGCGATGCGGGCGGTTGTGCGCCAGCTCGAAGCGTATCTCCGGCGTCGCCGCAGCCTGCTGCGCCGGCGCATCCGGGAGCGTCGCATTGTCGATGGGCACGGCGATCTGCGCCCCGAGCACGTTTGCATGAAAGGGGTGCCCCGCGTCATCGATTGCCTGGAGTTTCGGCCCGACCTGCGTCAGCTCGATCCGGTCAGCGAGCTTGCCTATCTTGCGCTCGAATGCCGCCGCCTCGGTTTCCGACCGATCGAGCGGGTGCTGCTGCGCCGCTACAGCGAGCGCACCGGCGACCGGCCGCCCGTCGAGCTGGTTCGCTTCTACGCCGCGCTCAACGCGGTGATGCGTGCCCGGATCGCAATCGAGCACCTCGCCGATCCCGGCGGCCGCACCCGTGAGGAACTGCTCGGCCGGGCCGATGGCTACATCGCGCTTGCCGAAGCCCACATCCGGTTTCTCGACCCTTGACGTGGATCAACGCAAATCTCCTCGGGTTTGCCCACAATCGAACCCGATCCTCTTGGGATGGGGCTCTTGATGATCGGGACAAATCGCGATCTGGCAGCGATCAAGCAGATCGTACACCGCGAGATCGACCGGTTGCAGCACCTGGCGGCCGGCACGCGTCATACCGCCTGCATCGAGCGCGAGCTCAGCGTTCTCTACCGACAGCGGCTTGCCGTCTCTGCAGCGCTGGTCAACCGCCGCGTCGAGGCGTCGAACAGGATCGTCAACTTTTCCCGCTGGGTCAGCGGCAACGGCGCCCTCGACGTCCTCGCGAGAACACCGTGCAGCGATACCGCGCCCGAAGCGGGATGGCGACGGCAGGGACCGGTTTAACGATGCACGAGGGCATTGTGAGCTATCCGCCGATCGCCAAGAACCCCACCGGACCGGTGCGTCCCAACCTGACCGATTACGCGGCGACCTGCGCCGGGTTCGACTGGAGGACGGCGCGGGCGATGCTCGATGGGCGACCGGGCGGCCTTGGCTTCAACATTGCGCACGAAGCAGTCGACCGGCACGCCCATAGTGCTCGGGCGAATCGTGTCGCATTGCGCTGGCTTGGCAAAGACGGCGAGCGGCGGGAGTTCACCTACCGCACTCTCTCCGAGGAAACCAATCGCTTCGCCAATGTCCTCGACCGCCTCGGCATCGGCGGCGGGGGGCGGGTATTCGTGCTGCTCGGCCGGGTGCCGGAGCTCTATATCGCGGTGCTCGGTTCGCTGAAGACGAAATGCGTCGTCTCGCCGCTGTTCTCCGCCTTCGGCCCCGAACCGATCGCCACGCGTCTCGAACTCGGCGAGGGCGAAGTGCTGGTGACCACCGAAGCGCTCTACCACCGCAAGGTCGAAGCACTGCGAGAGCGCCTGCCGAAACTCGCGCACGTCGTCCTGGTCGATGACGGGCCGCCGATCGCGGGGACGCGGCGCTGGCGCGATCTGATGGCGGGCGCCAGCGACCAGTTCGTCATCCCGCCGACCTCGCCGGACGACATGGCGCTGCTGCATTTCACCAGCGGCACCACCGGGCGGCCGAAAGGCGCGATCCATGTTCATGAGGCCGTGGTTACGCATTACATTACCGGGCTCTACGCCCTCGACCTGCACGACGACGACATTTTCTGGTGCACCGCCGACCCCGGCTGGGTCACCGGCACCAGCTACGGCATTATCGCGCCCTTGACGCACAGCGTGACTAATCTCGTCGTCGAGGCGGAGTTCGACGCGGCGACCTGGTACGGCATCCTGCAGCAGGAGCGGGTCTCAGTCTGGTACACCGCCCCGACTGCGATCCGCATGATGATGAAGTTGGGCGCCGGCGTGGTCCGCGACTACGACCTGACGGCGCTGCGCTTTATGGCCAGCGTCGGCGAGCCGCTCAACCCGGAGGCGGTGTTGTGGGGCGTCGAGGCGTTCGGCCAGCCGTTCCACGACAACTGGTGGCAGACCGAAACCGGCGGCATCATGATTGCCAACTTTGCGGCGCTCCCGGTGAAGCCGGGTTCGATGGGGTTGCCGCTGCCTGGCATCGAAGCCGCGATCGTCGAGCGCCGGCCGGACGGCTCGGTTGCGGTCGTGGAGGAGCCGATGGTCCAGGGCGAATTGGCGCTGAAGGCCGGCTGGCCGTCGATGATGCGCGGCTACCTGCACGAGGAAGAGCGCTACAGGAAGTGCTTTGTCGGGCCCTGGTATCTGACCGGCGATCTGGCGATGCGGGACGGCGACGGGTATTACTGGTTCGTCGGCCGGGCCGACGACGTGATCAAGTCGTCCGGCCACCTGATCGGGCCGTTCGAGGTCGAGAGCGCGCTGCTTGAGCACCCGGCGGTCGCCGAGGCCGGCGTCATCGGCAAGCCCGATCCGATGGCCGGCGAGATCGTGAAAGCCTTTGTCGCGCTGAAACCCGGGTTCGAGGCGTCCGAAACGCTCCGCCGGGAGCTTCTCGGCCATGCCCGCAAGCGGCTCGGCGCTGCGGTCGCCCCGAAGGAGATCGATTTCCGCCAGAACCTGCCGAAGACCCGCAGCGGCAAGATCTTGCGGCGCCTGCTTAAGGCGCGCGAGCTGGGCCTGCCGGAGGGCGACCTGTCGACGCTCGAAAGCGACGAGCGATGAGTGGCACACTCGAACTGGGCTTCTCACCAATCTGCCGCTTCGGGAGCTGCGGACGATGCTGATAAGCACCCAGATCAGCATCTATCCGCTGCGGCAAAGCCGGCTGAGCCCCGCCGTTGACGCGGTGGGCATCGCGCTCGCCGTGCACGGCCTCAAGCCGGCGGTTGGCCCGATGAGCACAGTTGTCGTCGGGGAGGACGCGGAAATCTTTGCGGCATTACGGGAAGCGTTCGCGAAAGCGGCGGAGGCGGGCCATGTCGTGATGACGGTGACCGTCTCGAATGCCTGCCCGATCCCGGATTGAAGCGCCGCGTTGAGATGGGCAAGGCCGGCCAATTCGGCCCCAAGGTCTACGCGCGCTGGAAGGCGACCGTCCTCGGCGAAATCACGGAGACCATCGAGCGGCATCTCATCCGCCGTCTGGCCGGCGACGTCGCGGGATGCAATGTCCTCGACATCGGTTGCGGCGATGGGGCACTGACCCTCGAACTCCGTCGCGACGGCGCCTCACTGGCGGTCGGCTGCGACACCGACCCGCGAATGATCGGGAATGCGATCGCCGCGGCGACGGAGCAGCAGGCAGCGCCCAGCTATCTCCTCGCCGCCGCCGAGCATTTGCCGTTTTGCAGCCGGAGCTTCGATCTCGTCACCGCCGTCACCGTCTTGGCTTTCGTCGCGGAACCGGACGCCGCCTTGCGGGAAATTGCGCGCGTCCTGAAGCCGGGCGGGCGGCTCGTGATCGGTGAGCTTGGCAAATGGAGCCTCTGGGCCGCTTCGCGCCGGCTTCGCGGCTTATTCGGGCTCGCGCCGATCTGGAGCGCCGCCCGCTTCAGAACGCCAACGCAGCTGCGCGTACTGGCCGAGGCAGCCGGGCTTCGGCTCGAGGAGGTTGTCGGCGCCGTCTACTATCCGCGCTCCGCCGTCATCGCGAAATGCATGGCGCGGCTCGACCCGATCCTCGCGAGGCTGACAACTTTCGGTGCGGCGTTCCTTGCTCTGTCTGCCGAGAAGCCGGACCGTTTGAGCTAGGTCAAGGCGCCGCCTCCGCGCATCAGGCATTGATGCGCTCGAGCCAGTCACGGAACGGCGATGCCTGCAAGAATCCATCTCGACCGCACCCACCTGCATCATCTGCTGCGCCAGATGATCCGCATCCGCCATTTCGAAGCGAAATGCGTCGAGCTGTACCAGGCGCAGAAGATCCTTGGCTTCCTGCACCTCTACGACGGCGAGGAAGCGGTCTCGGTTGGCGTCATGGAGGCGCTGGGGCCGCAGGACGCCGTCGTCGCCACCTACCGCGAGCATGGCCAGGCGATTGCCCGCGGCATCGGCATGGACCGGCTGATGGCCGAGATGCTCGGCAAGCTCGAAGGCTGCTGTCGCGGCCGCGGCGGCTCGATGCACATTTTTGACCGCGCCAGCCGCTTCTACGGCGGCAATGCGATCGTCGGTGGCGGCCTGCCGCTCGCGATCGGCGTTGCGCTCGGCGACAAGATGCAGGGGAGAACGGCACTGACCGCCTGCTTTTTCGGCGATGGCGCGGTCGAGGAGGGCGAGTTTCACGAGAGCATGAACCT
>JBLMXS010000399.1:0-3729 GCA_050257895.1 Thiohalocapsa sp. | reverse complement strand
CAACTGTGTTGCCAACCCTGTTGCCGCCTCCTCTGCCGACACACCCCGTCCTCGCCCGCACTGCGCTGCCCGACAGCTTACGCGTCGAGGCCGCGTTGCGCGAGGAGCGGTGCGATCGACGGGTCGCGGCCGCGGAACGCGCGGTAGAGCGTCATCGGGTCCTCGCTGTCGCCAGCGCTGTAGACCCGCTTGAGCCGCGCCGCCAGGGTGGGGTCGAACGCATCGCCCGTCTCCTCGAAGGCGGCGAAGCCGTCGGCGTCGAGCACCTCGGCCCAAAGATAGGCGTAATAGCCGGCGGCATAGCCGCTGCCGGCAAACAAGTGCTGAAAATGCGCCGGACGGTGCCGCAGCCCGATTTCCGCCGGCATGCCGACCCGGGCAAGGAAATCCTGCTCGAACGCGGTGATGTCGAGATCGCCCGCAGCTTCCCGCGCGTGCAGGTCGAGATCGAGCAGCGCGCAAGCGGTGTATTCGACCGTCGCAAAACCCTGGTTGAAGGTGCGGGCGGCCAGGAGCCGCTGCAGCAATTCCTCCGGCAACGGTTCGCCGGTGCGGTAGTGGCGGGCATAGCGCCGCAGCGTCTCGGGCACCGCCAGCCACTGCTCGAACACCTGCGAGGGAAACTCGACAAAGTCGCGCCGCACCGCGGTCCCCGACTGCGACGGGTAGCGGACCTGCGACAACAGGCCGTGCAGCCCGTGGCCGAATTCGTGGAACAGCGTTCGCGCGTCATCGAACGAGAGCAGTGTCGGGTCGCCCTTGGCGAAATTGTTGTTGTTGACGACCACCGGCAAGACCTCGCCGTCGAGCCGCTCCTGCACCTGGTAGCTGCTCATCCAGGCGCCCGAGCGCTTGCCCGGGCGGGCGAAATTGTCATGCAGGAACAGCCCGATTGGGCGGCCGCCGGAATCCCGCACCTCCCAGGCGCGCACGTCGGGATGGTAGACCGGCAACTCGCGGCGCGGCACGAAGCGGATGCCGAACAGATGCCCGGCCGTGTCGAACGCCGCCTCGACCATGTTGTCGAGGACGAAATACGGCTTCACCGCCGCCTCGTCGATCTCGTAGCGGGCCTCCCTGACCTTTTCGGCGTAGTAGCGCCAGTCCCACGGCATCAGCTTCTGGTTGAGGCCGTCGGCAACGGCCGCCGCGGCGAGTTCGTCGCGCTCCGCCGCGGCCTTGCGCTTCGCCGGCTCCCACACCTGGCGCAAAAGATCTTCGGCTGCCGCCGGCGTTTTTGCCATCGTGTCGTCGAGCCGGTAGTCGGCGTAACTGGCGTAGCCCAAGAGCCGCGCCTGCTCGGCGCGCAGCGCGACGATCTCGCGGATCAGGGGGGCGTTGTCGTGCGGCCCCCGCTGCGTGCCGCGCGCCGCCCACGCCTCGTACGCTTTCCGACGCAACTCGCGGCGCGCCGAAAAGGTCAGGAACGGCTCGACCGAGGCGCGCGCCAGCGTGATGACGTATTTGCCGTCGAGGCCGCGCTCGCTGGCGGCGGTCGCCGCGGCGGCGCGGGCGAAATCCGGCAGCCCGGCGAGTTCGTCGGCGTCGAGCACCAGCCGCCAGTCGTCCTCGTCATGCAGCACGTTCTGGCCGAACAGCGTGTGCAACGTCGCCAGCCGCTCGGTGATCGCCGCCAGGCGGGATTTTTCGGCCGGAGCGAGAAGGGCGCCGCTGCGCACGAAGCGCAAATGGTGGCGCTCCAGCAGGCGGCGCTGGTCCGCGTCGAGGCCGAGCCTCTCGCGCTGCCGGTAGAGCGCGTCGATGCGCGCGAACAGCCCGGGGTCGAGCGCGATCTTCAGGTGGTGCGCCGCCAGCTTCGGCGCATAGTCGCGGTCGATCGCCTGCAATGCCTCGTTGCCGGCGCTGGCGTCGAGGTTGTGGAAGACCCGGCTGACCCGCCGCAAGCTGCGGCCGCTGCGCTCCAGCGCCTCGATGGTGTTGGCAAAATCCGGCGGCGCAGTCTCGCCGGCGATCGCCGCGATCTCGGCCGCCTCCTGCGCCATGCCGCGCTCGAACGCCGGCGGGAAATGCTCCGGCCGGATCCGCTCGAACGGCGGCAAGCCGAACGGGGTATCCCAGGTCTCGAAAAACGGGTTGTCGGCCATGCTCTATCCGATCCGCGGCTGTAGGCTGTATAGGCTGTAGGATGGGCTGAACAAAGTGAAGCCCATCTTTGTCCCGGGCCGCAGCGGGGGCAACGATGGGCTTCGCTGTGCTCAGCCCATCCTACAAATCTGCAGCTGCGCTATTTCCTACTCTTGCGGCGGAAATTCGGGGGGCGCTTTTCGAGGAAGGCGCGCGTGCCTTCCTTCGCCTCCTCGCTGTCGTAATAGATCGCCAGCGCCTCGAAGCCGAGAGCGCCGATGCCCTTGATGTTCTCGCTGTCGGCGTTGAACGAGCGCTTGGCGATGGCGATCGCGGTCGGCGACAAAGCGAGGATCTCGCCGCACCACTGGGCGACTTCGGCGTCGAGCTGCTCGGCCGGAACGACCTTGTTGACGAGCCCCATCTCGTAGGCTTGTGCGGCCGTGTAGCGGCGGCACAGGAACCAGATCTCGCGGGCACGCTTGTCGCCGACGAGGCGCGCCAGATAGGCGGTGCCCCAGCCCGGATCGACCGAGCCGACGCGCGGCCCCACCTGGCCGAACACCGCCTTCTCCGAGGCGATCGTCAGGTCGCACACGGTCGCCAGCACGTTGCCGCCGCCGATCGCGTAGCCCTGCACCTTGGCGATGACCGGCTTCCTGCTGTCGCGGATGGCATTGTGCAATTCCTCGATCGGCAGCCCGACGAGGCCGCGCCCGCCATAGCCGGCCCCCTCCTTGCCGCCCTCGTTTCGGGCCGAATTGTCGCCGCCGGCGCAGAAGGCGCGGTCGCCGGCGCCGGCCAGCACGATGACGCCGATGTCACGGTCGTCCTCGGCGTCGCGCATCGCCGTCAGCATCTCCTCGACGGTCTCGGCGCGGAATGCGTTCAGCACCTGCGGCCGGTTGATCGTGATCGTCGCGACGCCGTCGCGCTTGTCGTAGAGGATGTCGCCGAACTGCATCTGCCGCTCCGCTGTGTCAGGTCGCGCCGACGATGCGGCGACGGCGGCGATGGCGCAAGCCGGACGGCGACGGTCTACGCCGCGCGGTGCCGCCGCTCCGGGTAGAGCCGTAAGAGCCCGTCGCGCGAGGCGGGACAGATTCCCCGTTCGGTGACGAGCGCCGTCACGAGGCGCGCCGGCGTCACGTCGAAGGCGTAATTGGCGGCGGCGCTGCCCTCGGGCGTCAGCCTGACCTCGACGCGCCTTTCCTCGCTCTCGCTCCAGCCGGCGATATGCGTCACCTCGCGCGGGTCGCGCCGCTCGATCGGGATCAGGCCGCCGTCGTCGAGCTCCCAATCGATCGTGGTCGACGGCAGCGCGACATAGAACGGCACGCGGTTGTCGCGCGCCGCCAGCGCCTTCAGATAGGTGCCGATCTTGTTGGCGACGTCGCCCGCGGCAGTCGTGCGGTCGCTGCCGACGATGCAGAGATCGACTTTACCCGCCCGCATCAAATGCCCGCCGGCGTTGTCGGCGATGACCGTGTGCGGCACGCCGTGCTGGCCCAAGTCCCACGCGGTCAGGCCGGCACCCTGGTTGCGCGGCCGCGTCTCGTCGACCCACACGTGTACCGGCAGCCCGGCATCGAACGCCTTGTAGATGGGGGCCAGCGCGGTGCCCCAGTCGACCGTCGCCAGCCA
>JBLMXS010000398.1:0-5878 GCA_050257895.1 Thiohalocapsa sp. | reverse complement strand
AACAATGCGGCGATGATGGAAACAACAAGAAAGAACAGCGCGAGCTTCAGCATGGCAACCTCAGCGATCCGTACTCGCTGATTAACACGGGCGGTCGCAAAACGATCACCGCCGCCGGTTGTAGCGGGCGTCACCGGCCTAACCCGAGAGCTGCCCCGCGATGGCATCGAGCAAGTTGTTCATGTCGCTACGCTGTCATACCGGCGAAGGCCGGTATCCATTTGTCAGCCGCAAGAACGGCGGAATAATGGGTCCCGGCCTGGGCCGGGACGACAAATTCTGAATGTCGCGAACCTACCCGCGCCGCTCTGGCGGCAGGATCTCGGGGGCGAGGATCTGGTCGATCAGGTGCTCGCGGCGGATGTCGGCGAGATGGGCGCGTTTCTCGTCGGCCGAGAGGCGGGTGCCGATCCCCTGCGTCATCAGCTGCACCAGCGAGCGGTCGCTGAGGCTGAGCCAGTAGCCGCGCCGGATCAGCCGGTCCTCGCCGTCGCGGGCAAACGGGTCCTCCTCAAAGCCGTCGAGCGGCGGGCGGTAGAAGGGCGGCATGGAGACCTCGGGTCATCGGGTTGGCTGCCGCTTCGCATAGCAGCGATCGGCCGCCGCACGCAACGCTGCGCTCCCGATCGCGGGGTGACGCCGGTTGCGAATTCGCGCAGTTTGCCGCCGATGCGCCAATCCTCCGCCCAATCCTCCGCCGGATCCTCCGCCCCGCCGGCGGACCTGGCGCCGCCCTCTTCCGTCTCGCCGGCCTGGGTGCTGCTCGGCGGCGCCTTCACCGCCTTCACGCTCAGCGCCGCGCTGATGCACTCCTACCCGGTCTACCTCGTCGCTTATGTCGCGGAGTTTGGGTGGAGCCGCGCCGAGACCTCGATCGCCTACGCCGTCTCGCAGCTGGTCGCCGGCGTCAGCTCGCCGTTTGTCGGGGTGCTGGTCGACCGGCTCGGCCCGCGCCGCCTGTTCCTCATCGGCAGCGCGCTGCTCCTGTTGGGGCTCGTGCTCAACGCCTTTGTCGGGGCGCTGTGGCAGATGGTCGTGCTCTACGGGCTGGTGATGACGGTCGGCGCCAACTGCCTCGGGCTCGTCACCTTCGTGCCGCTGCTGTCCCGCCATTTCGTGCGGCGCCGCGGCATGGCGATCTCGATCGTGCAGTCGGCCAACGGCATCGCCCGCGGCCTGTCGGCGCCGCTGGTGCAGCTGGCGGTGCTGGTGGTCGGCTGGCGCAGCACCTACCTCTTGCAGGCGGCGGTGCTGGCGGCCGTGGTATTGCCGCTGGCGCGGGTGCTGCGCCGCGCCGATCGCGACGCCTCTGAAAGCCGCGCGGCGGCGGCTGACGCGACCCTCTCGCCGCAACCGCAACAGGGGCCGGCGCCGCCGCCGGTGGCGGTCGGTTGGAGCCTCGCGGAGGCGGCGAAGACGCCGCATTTCTGGCTCTTGTTCGTGGTCTATCTGTGCACCGGCCTCGGCAGCTTTTTCATCTCGCTGCACCAGCTGGCGTTTGCCGTCGATATCGGCTTCGACAAGATTTACGCGGCGCAGGTGCTCGGGATCGGGGCGTTTCTCGCGGTTCCCGGCATCCTGCTGACCGGCACGCTGTCGGACTATATCGGCCGCGAATGGTCGGCCATCCTCGCCTACGGGGTGTCGATCATCGGGGCGGCCTGCGGGCTGTTCATCACCAGCCCGGAGCAGCACCTGCTGTTATGGCTGCATGCCTGCTTTTTCGGGCTGACCTGGGGCGCCCGCGGGCCGGCGATCACCGCCAAGACTGCCGATCTCTTTCCCGGGCCGCAGCTCGGGACGATCCTGGGCGTCATCACTATCGGCAGCGGGATAGGTGCGGCGATCGGCTCGTGGGCGGCCGGCTCGATCTTCGATTTGACGGGCAGCTACCGCCTCGCCTTCGGCCTGTCGATCGCCTCCTATCTGTGCGGCGTCGTCGCCTTCTGGGCACTCAGGCGGCCGCCCGTGCGGCGGCGATAGCCTGTCCGACAGACTCGCCTGAGACTATCGCGGGTCGCGGCCGCACCGCATTTTGCGCCTGCCTCGCGAGTGCGGAACATCGGCAGAAAAGGGACCGTTGGCGAATCGAGCAGGAATTTTTCCAGGCGGAGGCAATATGCAAGTAAAAGAAATCATGACACTCGACGTCGAAGTGGCTTCTCCTGAAGACGATTTGCAGACGGCGGCGCGACTGATGGCCGACAGCGGCGCCGGGGTGCTGCCGGTGTGCGACGGGGAGAAGCTGGTCGGCATGATTACCGACCGCGACATCGCGGTGCGCGGGGTGGCGGAAGGCAAGACCCCCGACAAGTGCAACGTCCGCGACGTCATGACCGGGGAGGTCAACTTCATCTTCGAGGACGAGGACATCACCGAGGCGGCGAAGAAGATGGGCGAATGGCAGGTGCATCGCCTGCCGGTGCTCGACCGGCAGAAGCAGCTGGTCGGCATCGTTTCGCTCGGAGACCTCGCGCTGGAGACCGAGGAGCACCAGAAGCTCGCCGAGGCGGTTGAGGGAATCGCGCAGCCGACTGGCAAGCACGAGCAATAGCCGCGATGCCTCGCGCTCGCGACAGAATACCCGCGGCGGCGCCTGACGCCGAGGCCAATGCCGGCTCCGAGGCGGAGCGGAGCGCCGCACAGGTCCGCCGCGCCGCCGGCCGCGAAGGCGGGCACGGCTCGGGCCCGGGCAAGCGGCGGCAGCGCCAAGCCGCCGATTCGGAGAGCGCCGCGGCGAGCCACGTCTTGACCCGCCGCGGCCTGGCCAAGGGCCACCCGCGCTCGGATTGAGATGGACCAGGGATGCCGGCCGTCGCTGGCTCAACGCGGGGATGACAGCGAGAACTTTTACAGCGGCGCCAGCTCTCGGTAGAGCCGCTCGACGTCGTCGCGGCGGCAGAGTTCGGTGCCGGGCTGCAGGAGCGAGGCGGTGCCGGCGGCGACGCCGAAGCGGACCGCCTCGACCAGCGTCCAGCCGCGGACCAGCGCCAGCAGGATCGCGGCCAGCATGGCGTCGCCAGCGCCGATGCTGCTCACCGCCGGCACGCCCGGCGCTGCAAAACGCCGCACTCCGTCGGCACTGGCCAACAGTGCGCCCTCGGCGCCGAGCGAGACCACCAGCACCTCGCAGCGGCGCTGTGCGATGACGGCCATCGCCGCCTCTTCCTGCGCGTTTTCGCTCTCGACCGCGGCGCCGTGCAGCTGTTCGAGCTCGCGCCGGCTGGCCTTGATCAGATAGATCGGCCCGCGCGCCTCGCTCAGCGCGGCGCCGGAAGCGTCGAGCGCGAAGCGGGCGTCGCATGACTGCGCCAGCCGGGCGACCCGGGCGTAGAAATCGGCCGGCACGCCGGGAGGCAGACTGCCGCTGGCGACGACAAAGGCGGCGCCCTCGGCATGCGCCGCCAGCGCCGCCAGCACGCGTTCGCAATCGGCCACGGCGAGCGGCGGCCCGGGCAGAACGAAGCGATACTGCCGCCCGCTGTCGCGCTCGCTAACGGCAAGGCTTTGGCGGGTGACGGCGGTGACCGGGACGCCGATCTGCGGCACGTGCTCCTCGGCGAGCAGCGCCTGGATCATCTGACCTGAGGCGCCGCCGGCCGGAAACACCGCCAGCGCCTCGCCGCCCAGCCGATGCACGGCGCGCGCGACGTTGATGCCGCCGCCGCCCGGGTCGTAGCGCGGCGCCTCGCAGCGCAGCTTGATCGATGGCGTGATCGTCTGCGTCGCGGTCGCGACGTCGAGCGCCGGGTTCATCGTCAGCGTCACAATCGAGCGCATGCCGGCAGTCTACGCCGCCGCGGCCGCGCCGCGTTGACCAGGATCAAACGCGCGCTGTCTTCCGGACCGCAGGCGTCGCGCCTGCATGCGGGCGGGAGGCTGGCGGTCCGGATCGCGCTATAATGGCGCACCGAGACGCTCCAGATGTAGGGAGGCCGCGATGCCCGACGCCCAGGAACACACCGAGAACCCGACCCGCCGCAACAAGAGCGAGGACGACATCACCGCCGAGACGCTGGCGCGCTTTGCCGAGACGCCGGATCCGCGGCTGCGTCGGATCATGCTGAGCCTGATCGGCCACCTGCACACTTTCGTCAAGGAGGTGGAGCTGACCGAAGCGGAATGGTTCCAGGCGATCGAGATCCTGACCGCGGCCGGCAAGATGTGCAGCGACAAGCGGCAGGAGTTCATCCTGTTCTCGGACACGCTCGGGGTCTCGATGGTGGTCGACCTGTTGGGCCACCGCAAGCGCGAGGGAGCGACCGAGTCGACCGTATTCGGGCCATTCCATCGCCTCGGCGCGCCGGAGATGCCGGCCGGCGGCAACATCGCGCATCGCGACCATGAGGGCATGCCGACTCTCGTCACGGGCCGCGTCCTCGGCCTCGACGGCAGACCGGTCGCCGGCGCAATCCTCGACGTCTGGCAGACCCAGAGCAACGGGCTCTACGATTCGCAGGATGCCAGCCTCGACGGCCTGCACATGCGCGGCAAGTTCCGCAGCGACGGCGAAGGGCGCTACCTGATCCGCACGGTGCGGCCGGTGCACTACCCGATCCCCTCGGACGGGCCGGTCGGGGCGATGCTGAAGGCGACGGGCCGCCATCCGTGGCGGCCGGCGCACATCCATTTCGTCGTGTCGGCCGACGGCTATGAGCCGGTGACGACGCACATTTTCGACGAGACCGACCCCTATCTGGCGAGCGATGCGGTATTCGCCGTCAAGGAATCGCTGATCTGCGACTTCGTCCGTCACGACGAGACCACTCCCGAGGCCGCCCGCCTCGGCCTCGCGCCGCCGTTCCTAGTGGCCGAGTTCGACTTCCACCTGCAGCCGGCCTCGGGGCCGCAATCGGATGTCACCGACGCGCAGCGCCGCCTCGCGGACCTCGCGAAAACATAGGCGCTCTCCCTCTCCCCGCCTGCGGGGAGAGGGCCGGTGTGAGGGGCTCCTCTGGAGCGCGAAATCGTGGTTGACCGCCCATACGCAGCGGTTTCGCTGGCTTCACGGTTTGCGGTAGTTCGCTATTATCGTTACTATTGCGTGAATTTTACGCGCGACGCGCCGGGAGGCGGCGATGACCATCAGCGAAAGGGCACTCCAAGCCGCAAGCAAATGGGGCTTGCCCGTCAAGGAGGCGGCGGAAGAACCGACGGGCCGCGATCGGCGCGAAGCGGAGCGGGCGGTCGCGTATTGGGAGGAAAAGGTCGAGGCGTTGGGAGAGGCGACGATCGCAGTGCTCGACCTCGCCGCGATCGACGACGAAGACTGGGCGAACCGGTTCCTGATCGCGATCGACGAGAAGGTCGAGCGCTCGGTGCTGCTGATGTACGGAGCGCAATTCGCGCGGCTGCTCGGGCTGCCGCCAAAGCCGCAAACCCACCTGCCGCTCGAGCGGCAGCTGCCGCCGCGGTTTGCCGAAATATTTATGCAAGCTTGCCGCGAGACGCCGCTACGCGATGAGCCGCTGCGGCTGGAAGGCGAGATCGAGCGCGACGCCGGCCGCGTCGAGCAGTACCGCGCGGTGTTCATCCCGGTCAAGGTCAGGCCAGGCTCGCGCACCCATTTCGCGTTCGGCGCCTTCAACGGCCGCATCGTCGAGCCGGCCCTCGCTGCCTGATCGCTGCCTGATCGCCGCACCGGCCGGCGCCGCCGCCGGCGGCCTGCGCAGCCTCTCGCCAATCGCGGCTTCTCTCCGTAGAGTGGCTCACTGCGCCCTTCCTCGCCGGAGCCCGCTCTGCCCATGCCCGAAGAGTTCTACCGCATCAAGCGCCTGCCGCCCTACGTGTTCGCCGAGGTCAACGAACTGAAGGCGCGGGCGCGCGCCGAGGGGCGCGACGTTATCGATCTCGGCATGGGCAATCCGGACGGGCCGAC
>JBLMXS010000397.1:0-15482 GCA_050257895.1 Thiohalocapsa sp. | reverse complement strand
TTGAGTTCGAGGCGATGCGCCAGTTCGCGCATGATCGACACCGCCATCGTCGGAAACTCGCGGACCATGCGCATGAACGGCTCCTTGGCGATGCGCAGGCAGACGAGCCGGCATTTCGCCCGCACCGTGGCGTTGCGCGGCGCATCGCCGAGGATCCCCATCTCGCCGACGATATCGTTGGCGCCGAGCGTCGCCACCGTGATCGGTCCGGCCGGGCCTTCGAGGATGATGTCGGCCTCGCCCTCGATGATCAGGTAGGCAGCGTCGGCCGGGTCGCCCTGGTGGCACAAGGTCTGTCCCGGGTCGTAGCCGACCCGCTCGCTCATAAAGGCAAGGAGCTTGAGCTTTGCCGGCTCGATCTCGGCGAAGACCGGGACCCGGCGGAGCAGTTCGTATTCCTGCAGCAAACTCACGACTTCCTCCCAGTTCCGACGGCGGCGTCGATGCGCTCTGTCATTCCGCTGCGAGCAGCATGCCGGTCAGCGAGTCCTTGCGGTCGAGCTCGGAAAACCGGCCCTGCTCCTGCAGCTTGCCGCCGCTCATCACCAGCACGCGGTCGAAATTGCGCGCGAGGCTCGCGCGGTGCAGCACCCAGATTAACACCCGGCTCTGCATCTCCTCGCGCAGGCCCTCGCTGACCTTGGCCTGCGCCGTGCCGTCGAGGGCCGTCGTCGCCTCGTTGAGGATCAACAGATCGGGACGCTTCAAGAGCGCCCGGGCGATGCCGGCGCGCTGGCGCTGCGCCGGCGACAGCCGCGAGCCGGCCGTGCCGACGTGATAGTCGAGCCCGACATCGATCACCGCCGCCCGCAACGACAGCGCGTCGAGCACCTCGCCGACGAGGCGTAGCACACGCCCGGCCGCATCGGCCTCGCCATAGCAGATCTTGCCGAACAGGATGTTGTCCTGCAGCGAGGCGGCGGCGTTGTAGCGCTCGGGATCGAAGAACTCGATCTGGCCGCGCAGTTCGTCCGGAAGCTCGTTGCGGAACGCCTGGCGGGCTTCGAGCAGGCGCTGCTGCAGGCGGTCGTCGAGCACGTCGAGGCGGTGCCGCGCCGCGATCAGCTTGAAGGGTAGCGACAGGAGCCGGTTGCGCTGGTCGCGCGGCAATGCCGCGACGCCGCCGTTCTCCGCGGCCGCCAGGATGGCGGCAAACTCCGGCAGGTCGGCCGCGCTGATGAAGCTGAACTGCTCGAAGAACTCGTGGTCCGACGGCAGGTCGGCGAACATTTCGGTCATCATCGCGGCGACCTGGCGGCCGACCTCGGTGAGGTCGTCGGTCAGCTCCTGTCGGTCGAGGACGCTCAGCACATAGCTGTTCTCGGCGAGCCCGCCGAAATCGAAGACGGGCCCGATCGGGGTGCCGAACAGCAGGTTCTCGGCGACCGTGGCGTTCGAATTGTAGCGGTTGAGGTCGTAGGTCTCGACGAGCTGGGTGATGCCGCTGGCGACGATCCGCTCGGCCAGCGCCTTGCGCGCCTCCAGCACCCGCGCGGCGACGTCGGGATGGACGGCCGGGTCGAGCTGGCCCCGCAGCCCGAAGACGTAGACGTCTTCTTCGAAATCGAGGCGCGCCAGCAGCTCCGCGACGCGCGCCGATAGCCCGGCCGCGTCGGCGACGCCGGCGGCTTCGTAATCGAGCCAGTCGGCGTGCAGGTCGAGATCGATATTGCCGGAGTTGCGCGCCTCATGGAGCTGGCGGGCGCGGCGGCGCGCCTCCACCTCGTCGCCATAGTCGGCTGGCCGTACCGGGTGGTGGCGCAGCCCGAGGAGCAAATTGTCGCGCAAGGTCCCGGAAAACAGGTACGGCATGCTGCCGACATAGCCGAGGCGGCGGCCGATCACCGCGACCGGCAGCTCGGCGATGTCGGTGCCGGCGATCGTGATGCGGCCGCCGGTGGGTCGCACCAGCCGCGCCAAGAGCAGCGCCAGCTCGTTCTTGCCGCTGCCGCCCTGGCCGATGATCGCGACATGCTCGGCCGGCGCGATCGAGAAGCTGACGGCGTCGACGAGCCGCGGCTTGTCGTCCTCGGCCAGCGACAGGTTGGCGGCACTGACGTCGCCTATGAGCGGTGTCACCGCTTCCGGCTCGTCGAGCAGGATCTTGCTCTCGACCATCCCCGAAGGCTGGAACTGCTCGATGATCTGCTCATAGGTGATGCGCGAGTTTTCCTTGATCTGGTAGTAGTCGAGCAGCTCCTTCCACGGCGACGCCAGGTCCTTGTAGGCAGCCAGGACCGCCACCAAGGCGCCGAACGACAGCGAGCCCTTGATCACCAGGTAGCCGCCGATCGAAAAGAAGAAGAACGGCGTCAGCTGGCCGATGAAGTTGTTGAGGAATTTCGTGAAAAATTTGCGCCGGTAGATCTCGAAGCGAATGTCGTAGATGGTCCCGAGCACGTGCGCGAAATCGGTCAGCTGCAGCTTGACCGTGTCGTTGGCATGGATCTCGGTGATCCCGGCGGCGGCCTCCTGCACCCGGTCGGCGACCTGCCGCACGGTGCGCACACGGCGCTTGCTCAGCTGGTTCACCTTGGCCTGCAGGCGCGGGATGATGTAGCCCTGCACCGGGTAGAGCGCGATCGCCGCAATCCCGAGGGTCGGATCCTGCAGGAACATGAAAAAGATGATCGTGATCAGCTGGCCGCCCTGGAACACCGGCTGGACGAAGGCGTCGCCGATGAAGCCGCCCAACGGCTCGCATTCCACCGTGATCATCGGGATGATTTGCGCCGACGAGGTCTTGTGGAAATACGAGGTCGGAAAGCGCAGCAGCCGCTGATACAGCTGGAACCGGAAGCGCCGCAGCATCCGTTCGCCGAGCTGCCCTTTGAACGTATTGATCAGGTATTTGAAGCCGCCATTGATCAGCACGAGCCCGAGGAAGGCGCCGCACAGCAGCATTAGGTAGGGAATCTGTTCGAACTGGATACCGAGAAATTCCTGCGGGAACTTGTGCCCGCCGATCGCCCGGTTGACGATCACTTTCGGCAACTTGAGCGAGTAGTAGAGGGCCGGGAACGAGGCCAGGGTCAGCACGAGCAGCAGGATCTGCTGGCGCATGCTGTGGCGCAGGATGAAGCGGTAGATGGTCGGCTCGAGACCGCCCGGGGGCGGCGGCGTCGGCAAGGCGGGGCTGGGCGGGGCGTCGGCGCGCCGGCGCCAGCTGCTCCAACCGCGCCAACCGCCGGGCAACAGGCGCGGCAGCACCTGCTCCGCCGAACTGGCCGCCGAGCTGACGAGCGCCGTCATTGCCTTCATGGGCGCCTCCAACAAAGGTGCGTCTCGCCAGTGTCATTGCCGCGTGGCATAGTACCGCCGGCCCGGCAGGACGGAGGCACCGCGTGGGCGATCGCAGTCACAAGCGCATCCTGATCTACAGCCATGACACGTTCGGGCTGGGTCATCTGCGCCGATGCCGCGCAATCGCGCATGCGCTGGTCGACGCCGACCAATCCCTGTCGGTGCTCATCCTATCGGGATCCCCGATCATCGGCAGCTTCGATTTCCGCTCGCGCGTCGATTTCGTGCGCATCCCCGGCGTCATCAAGTTGCGCAACGGCGAGTACACCTCGCTGAGCCTGCATATCGACATCGAGGAGACGCTCGCCATGCGCTCCTCGATTATCCGGCATACCGCCGATATTTTCGATCCCGATATTCTGATCGTCGACAAGGAGCCGCTCGGGCTGCGCGGTGAGGTAAGGCCGACCCTCGACCTGTTGCGCGCGCGCGGCACCGCCCTCGTCCTCGGGCTGCGCGACGTGATGGACGATCCGACAGCGCTCGAAAGCGAATGGGAGCGCAAGAACGTCGTTCCGGCGCTCAGCCGATATTACGACGAGATCTGGATCTACGGGCTACCGCAGATCTGCGATCCGCTGGCCGGTCTCCAGCTGCCGCCGAGCGTGCGCCACCGCATGGTCTACACCGGCTACCTGCGGCGCCATATCCCCGCGGGTGCGGGCGCTGCCTCGCCGCCAGCGGATGTCCCGGACGACGCGTTTCTGCTGGTCACTGGCGGCGGCGGCGGCGACGGCGAGGGTCTGGTCGACTGGGTACTGGCCGCCTACGAGCATGATCCGGGCGGGTTGCCGCCGGTGCTGCTGGTGTTCGGGCCGTTCATGCAGGCCGATCACCAGGCGGCCTTCACCGCGCGCGCCGCCCGCCTCCCCAAGGTCCGCACGCTGACCTTCGACACGAGACTGGAAAGCCTGATGGCGCGCGCTGCCGGCGTTGTCGCGATGGGCGGCTACAACACGTTCTGCGAGATCCTGTCGTTCGACAAGCCGGCGCTGATCGTGCCGCGCACGACGCCGCGGCTCGAACAATACATCCGCGCCCGCCGCGCCGCTGAATTGGGGCTGGTCGCGGTGTTGCCGGACAGCGACGGGCGCGATCCGCGGACGATGGCGGCGGCGCTGTTGCAGCTGCGGCAGCAGCCGCCGCCCTCGGCGGTCGTCGTGCCCGGCCTGCTCGACGGCATGGCGAGCGTCAACCGGCTGGCGCGCAAATGGCTCGATCGCGGCGGTTCACGGGCATTGCGGCTGCGGGCAGGGCCGGGCGGGTGACCCGTGACCGGTTGCGGCCCGGAACCCGGGTCGCGTTTGTCCTCAAAGGCTATCCGCGCCTGTCGGAGACGTTTATCGCGCAGGAGATCCTGGCGCTTGAGGAGCGCGGGCTCGATATCGAGATCGTCTCGCTGCGCCATCCCACCGACCGCGCCCGTCATCCGGTGCACATCCAGATCCGGGCGCCGGTGCGCTACCTGCCGGAATACCTCAAGGACGAGCCCCGGCGGGTGCTGGAGGCATGGCGCCGGGCGCGCGGCTTGGCGGGATACCGGGCGGCCCGGCGCATCTGGCTCGCCGATCTCGTTCGCGACCCGACGCCCAACCGCATCCGCCGCTTCGGTCAGGCCCTCGTGCTGGCCGCCGAGCTGTCGCCGCAGGTGCGCCACCTGCATGCGCATTTCCTGCACACCCCGGCGTCGGTGGCGCGCTATGCCGCGCTAATGCTCGGCCTCGGATGGTCGGTATCGGCGCATGCCAAGGACATCTGGACCAGCCCCGCCTGGGAAAAGCGCGAGAAGCTGGGATCGGCCGAGTGGGCGGTCACCTGCACCGCGTCCGGCTGCCACCATCTCGAAGCGCTGGCGCCGGCGCCGCAGACGGTGCGCCTGTCGTATCACGGCCTCGACCTCGACCGCTTCCCGCAAGCGCCACCCCGCCCGCTCGGCGGCGACGGCAGCGATGCGACAGAGCCGGTCGTCATCCTGTCGGTCGGGCGCGCCGTCGAGAAGAAGGGCTACGACGACCTGTTGCAGGCGCTGGCGCTGCTGCCGGCGGGTCTCCGCTGGCGTTTTGTCCATATCGGCGGCGGCGTGCTGGCGAAGCGGCTGCGGCAGCAGGCGGAGCGGCTCGGGCTTGCCGGGCATGTGGAGTGGCGCGGCGCGCAGCCGCAGACCGAGGTGCTCGCCGCCTATCGGGAGGCCGACCTGTTCGTGCTGGCGGCCAAGATCGGCCGGGACGCCGACCGCGACGGCTTGCCGAACGTCCTGATGGAGGCGCAGAGCCAGCGCCTCGCCTGCGTCGCGACAACATTGCCGGGGATCGCCGAACTGGTCGAGGACGGCCGCACCGGGTTGCTGGTGCCGCCGGGCGAGCCGGCGGCATTGGCGGCGGCGCTGACGGCGCTGATCGGCGATCCCGGCGAGCGGGCGCGGCTAGGCGCCGCCGGCGAGGCGCGGGTGCGGCGCGATTTCGACATGCGCGCCGGAATGGAAGTTCTGGCGCGGCTGTTCGGCCTGGCTCCGGAGCCGTCCGTGCTGCCGGTGCAGGCGGCGGAATAGCCCTGTTGCCACCGGGCGGCCGCCGAGCGATGCGGATCGCGTTTTATGCGCCGCTGAAGCCGCCCGATCACCCGACGCCGTCGGGCGACCGGCAGGTCGCGCAGCTGCTGCTCGAGGCGCTGCGGCTTGGTGGCCACACGCCCTTTATCGCGGCGCGTTTTCGCAGCTACGACGCGACGGGCGACCTCGATCGCCAGGCGCGGCTGCGGGCCATCGGGGAGCGGCTCGCGGCGCGGCTGCTGCGCCGCTGGCGGCGGCAGCCGGGAACCGCGCCCGATCTGTGGTTCACCTACCACCTCTACTACAAGGCGCCGGACTGGCTCGGGCCGATTGTCAGCCGCGCGCTCGGCATTCCCTATGTCGTGGCGGAGGCCTCGTTGGCGGCGAAGCGCGCCGAGGGCGGCTGGCGGTTCGGCCATTGCGGCGTCGAAACCGCGCTGCGCCATGCCGATCTCGTGCTCGGGCTCAACCCGGCCGATCGCGCGGCGGTGGTGCCGCTACTCGCCGCGCCGTGCCGCTACCGGAGCCTGCCGCCGTTCCTCGACGCGCATGCCTATCGGATGCGCCGCGCCGCCCGCGACGTGCCGCGGCTGATCTCCGTGGCGATGATGCGGCCCGGCGACAAGCTGGCCTCGTACCGGCTGCTGGGCGAAGCGCTGGCGAGCCTCCGCGAGCTGCCATGGTCGCTTGACATTGTCGGCGATGGCCCGGCGCGGCCCGCCGTCGAGGCGGCGCTGATGCCGCTGGGAGCCCGTGTCCGCTATCGCGGCGCGCTCGACCGCCTCGCCGTCGCCGGCGCGCTGGCCGAGGCCGAGCTGATGGTGTGGCCGGCGATCAACGAGGCGTTCGGCATGGCCTTGCTCGAAGCGCAGGCGAGCGGCGTCCCGGTCGTCGCCGGCGACAGCAGCGGGGTCGGCGCCATCGTGGCGCACGGCCATACGGGATTGCTGGTACCGAGCGGCGATGTCGCCGGCTTCGCCGCGGCGGTGCGGCGTCTGCTGTGCGATCCGGCCGCCTGTGCCGCGATGGGGGCGGCGGCGCGCAAGAAGGTGCGGCGCGAGCATGACCTGCCGGTGGCTGCGTCGCGCCTCGCGGCGACGCTCGATGCGGTCTGCCGGGTGCGGGCGGCATGACCCGCTCGGTGCTGTTCTACGTGCAGTACCTGCTCGGGGTCGGGCACTTGCAGCGCTCGCTGCGCATCGCCGAGGCGCTGGCGCAGCGCGGCGTCGCGGTGACCTTGGTCAGCGGCGGCATGCCGGTCGCGCTGCCCCACGACCCGGCCATCCGCATTGTCCAGTTGCCGCCGGTGCAAGCGCTCGATGCGAGCTTTGCGCTGGTCGATATCAGCGGCCGTCCGGTGGATGAGGCGTTATGGCAGGAGCGGCGCGCGGCGCTGCTGGCGGCGTTCGCGGCGGCGCGGCCGCAGAACGTGGTTATCGAGGGTTTCCCGTTTGCCCGCCGGGCCTTCCGGTTCGAGCTGGAGCCGCTGATCGCGGCCGTGCAGCACGCGGCGCCGCGCGCGCGCCTATTCTGCTCGGTGCGCGACATCGTCGCGGTGCGCGACGACCCGCAGCGCCAGCGCGAGATCGTGGCGCAGGTGCGGCGCGATTTCGACGCCGTGCTGGTGCATGGCGATCCCGCGTTCATTCCGTTCGAGGCGAGCTTTGCCGCCGCGCCGGAGATCGCCGACCGGCTGGTCTACACAGGCTACGTCGCGCCGACATCGAGGCCGGGCGCCGACAGCGTCGAGGGCGTCGGGGACGTCGTCGTCTCGGCCGGCGGCGGCGCCGCAGGTCAGGCGCTGCTGACGGCGGCGCTGGCGGCGCGGTGCCGGGGCTGCCTCGCCGGCCGGCGGTGGCGGCTGGTCACCGGCGCGCATCTGCCGGAAGCGGCGATGGCTCGGCTGCGCGAAGCGGCGGCGCCAGGGGGCGTCCCGGGGGTCATTATCGAGCGCTTCCGCGACGATTTGCCGGCCCTGCTGCGGCGTTGCCACGTCTCGGTCAGCCAGGCGGGCTACAACACCGTGCTCGAACTGGTCGCGGCGCGCGCCCGCGCCGTGCTGGTGCCCTTTGCAGCCGGGCGCGAAACCGAGCAATTGCGCCGCGCCGAGCGCCTCGCGGCGCGAGGTGCCGCCGAGCTGGTGCCGGAAAGCGAGCTGACGGCGGCGCGGCTCGCGGCGGCGATCGAGCGGGCGGCGGCGCGCGCGCCGGCGGCGATCGCCCTCGACACCGGCGGCGCGGTGCGCTCAGCCGCGTTAATCGACGTGAAATAGTCCTTTGGCTAGTATTTTACGGGTTCGCCGCACGGGGATATGATTGCCCCATGATAAGCCGTGAATGGGGTGGTCTGGTCGACGAGCTGGATCGGTGGGGGGAAGCCGGGCGCGTCGCGGCATTATGGTGGCGCGATGACGATGCCGTGACGGCGACATCGCAACTGGCCGATTTGCTGCGTGTTGGCTCCGATGTGCCGATCGCGCTCGCGGTCATCCCGGCCCTGGCGAGGCCCGAGCTCGCCGCCGCGCTCAAGGCCCGGGCTGATATTGCCGTTCTGCAGCATGGATGGCAGCATGCCGACCGTGCGGTGGATGGCAGAAAAAGCGAATTTCCGGCCGGCCGGCCCGCCGGCCGGGTGGCGGCGGAGATCGCCGCCGGGCAGGCGCGGCTCAAGGCGATGTTCGGTGGGCGCGCGCGGCCGCTTCTGGTGCCGCCGTGGAACCGCATCGCCGACGCGTTTCTGGCGCTGCTGCCGGCGGCCGGGATAGCCGGCCTGTCGGTAATGGCGTCGCGCCCGGACTCCGCTTGCGCATCATCGTGCATCACCCGGCTCAACGTGCATGTCGATCTGGTCGCTTGGCGCGCCGGGCGGGGCTTTATCGGCGAGGCGCCGGCCTTGCAGGGGCTCGTCCAATGCCTGGCCGCAGGCCGGCACGAAGCGACGGCGCCGCCGGTCGGCATCCTGACGCATCACCGCGTCATGGACCCGCCGGCCACGGCCTTTCTCGACCGCTTGGCCAGCATCGTGCGCGACCACCCGGCGGCCCGCTGGGTCGGCCCGAGCGAGATGCTGCAATGACCGGGGTCGAGGGCGTTGGCTGCAGTATGGAGGGCACCAGCCGCCATGCCTACCCGGCCTCGGCGATGATCGGCGACTACCTGCGCGCCGCCGCCGGGCTGGTGCCGGCCGGCGCCGTCTTTGCCGTCGCGCCGGTCGGCGCCGTCGCCGTCGCCGTGCTCGGCAGCTTCGCGGCGATCTTTGCGCTGTTCGGGGTGCGCACCGTGCTGCGGCACGGCACCCGCCTCGAAATGAACGAGCGTGGGTTGCGGGCCGAGGGATTGTCGAGCGGCGCCATTGCCTGGGCGGAACTCGACCGCATGAAGCTCGCCTATTATTCTACCCGGCGCGACCGCAAGAACGGCTGGATGCAGCTCGAACTCGGCGCCGGCCGCGCCCGCGTCCGCCTCGACAGCCGCATCGCCGGATTCGATCAGCTGGTGCAGCGCGCCGCCGACGCGGCCGGCGACCGCGGCATCGCGCTCAACGAGGCGACGCTGGCCAATCTCGAAGCGCTCGGGATCCGGGTGCCGGAAACCGGGGGGGCGCGATGAGCGACGTACTGCGGGTCGAGGATTTGCGGGTCCGCTTCGCGACACCCGGCGGGTTCCTCGAAGCGGTGCGCGGCGTCTCGTTCCGGCTGCGGCCGGCCTCGACGGTGGCCTTGGTCGGTGAGTCGGGGTCCGGCAAATCCGTCGTCAGCCAGAGCATCCTGCGCATCCTGCCGCGCAACGGCGAGATCACCGGCGGATCGATCCTGTTCACCGATCCGCGCGAGCCGCCGGGCGAGAGTCAGACGATCGACATCGCGCAGCTGCCGGCCGACGGCACGGCGATCCGCGCGATCCGCGGCGGCCGCATCTCGATCATCTTCCAGGAGCCGATGAGCTCGCTGTCGCCGCTCCACACGATAGGCGACCAGGTCAGCGAAGCGTTGCGGCTGCACCGCAGCGTCACCGCCGCCGAGGCGCGCGAGTTGACGGTCGACATGCTGCGGCTGGTCGGCTTCCCCGATCCCGACCGCGGCTGGCGCAGCTACCCGTTCGAGCTGTCGGGCGGCCTCCGGCAACGGGCGATGATCGCGATGGGGCTGGTCTGCCGCCCGGCCTTGCTGATCGCCGACGAGCCGACGACGGCGCTCGACGTCACGATCCAGGCGCAGATCCTGAAACTGCTCGTCGAATTGCAGCACGAACTCGGCATGGCGGTGCTGCTGATCACCCACGATCTCGGCGTCGTCGCCAATGTCGCAGAGGAGATCGTCGTGATGTACCACGGCGAGATCATGGAGAGCGGCACCCTCGACGACGTCTTCGGGCGCGCCCGCCATCCCTATCTGCGCGCCTTGCTGCGGGCCGTGCCGCGCTTCGACATGAAGCCGGGCGAGCGGCTGCAGCCGATCCGCGAGATCCCGCCGGGCGATGCGCCGCACCTGATGAAGGAGCGCGCGGCCTGGCCGGAAGAGGCCACGGCGCCGCTGATCGAGTGCACCGACATCAGGAAGAGCTTCGGATTGCGCAGCGGCGGCCTGTTTCGCCACGGGTCCGGCCTCAAGGTGATGGCGGTCGATGGCGTCAGCCTGCAGATTGCGCGCGGCGAATGCCTTGGCCTCGTCGGCGAGAGCGGCTGCGGCAAGACCAGCCTTAGCAAGGTGCTGCTGCGGGCGGTGGCGCCCGATTCGGGGTCGATCATCTTCAACGACCGCGGCACGCTGACCGATGTGCTGGCGCTCGAAGGCGAGGCGCTGAAGCGCTTTAGGCGCCAGGTCCAGCTGATCTTCCAGGACCCGTTCGGCTCGCTCAACCCGCGCATGAGCGTCGCCGACATCATCGCCGAGCCGCTCGTCATCCACGGCATCGGTGACGCCAAGTCGCGCCAGGAAATGGTGGCGGAGCTGGTGACGCTGGTCGGGCTCGGGCGGCGCGACCTGCGGCGCTACCCGCACAGCTTCTCCGGCGGCCAGCGCCAGCGCATCGGCATCGCCCGCGCGCTGGCCTTGCGTCCGGAGCTGGTGATCTGCGACGAGCCGGTGTCGGCGCTCGACGTGTCGATCCAGGCACAGATCCTCAACCTGCTGATTGACCTGCAGAAAAAGCTCGGGCTGACATATCTGTTCATTTCCCACAACCTGGCGGTGGTCGACTACATCGCCGACCGCATCGCGGTGATGTGCGCCGGCCGCATCGTCGAGGTTGCGCCCCGCGGCGCCCTGTTCCGCAACCCGGCGCATCCCTACACGCAGGCGCTGCTGGCGGCGATCCCGGTGCCCGACCCGGACCACCGGCTCGACTTCCACCGGCTGATGGAGGGGCGCGCTTCCGATCCCTATGCCTGGCCGGAGCCGTTCCGCCGGGGGCCGGGGCGACCGGTGCGGCTGATCGAGATCGAGCCCGGCCACAGCGTCGAAGCGAGCGCGATGCCGGCGACGGCGGCGCCGGTGTCAGTGGCGGCGGCGAGCCTTGCGGGGGAGGGTTGATGGCTGTGGTCCGCGGCCATCTGCTGCGCGCTCTTCTGCTGGCGCTGTCGCTCGCCTGGTTTGGTGCGGCGTCGGCCGTTGCAGCCCTTCAGGAGACGCCGTATTTCGCCGAGGCGGTGGCGAGCGGCGCCTTGCCGCCGGTCGCCGAGCGGGTGCCGCAGGAGCCGGCCCTCGCTGAGCTCGAAACGCTCGGCCGCCCCGGCGGCGACTTGCGGCTGTTGATGGCGAGCGCCAAGGACACCCGCCTCATGGTCGTCTACGGCTATGCCCGGTTGATGCGCTATACCCCGGCGCTGGCGCTGGTCCCCGACATGCTGGAAGACGTGCATGTCGAGGACGGGCGGATCTTTACGCTGCGGCTGCGCGCCGGGCATCGCTGGTCGGACGGACAGCCATTCACCTCGGAGGATTTCCGCTACTGGTTCGAGGACGTCGCCAGCAATGACAAGCTGTCGCCGGCCGGCCTGCCGGCGCAGTTGCTCGTCGACGGCGAGAAGCCGAAATTCGAGGTCCTCGACGCGCGCACCGTGCGCTACAGCTGGTCGCACCCGAACCCGCTGTTCCTGCCGGCGCTGGCCGGCGCCGATCCGCTCTTCATTTACGAGCCGGCGCATTACGCGAAGCGGTTTCATGCCAAATACGCCGACAAAGATAAGCTTGCCGCGCTGATCAAGGACGCCGGCGTGCGCAACTGGGCGGCGTTGCACAACAAGCGGACGGCGATGTACCGCAACGACAACCCCAAGTTGCCGTCGCTCGAACCGTGGATCCTCAAGACCAAGCCGCCGGCCGAGCGCCTCGTGTTCGAGCGCAACCCCTATTACTACCGGGTCGACGGCGCCGGCCATCAGCTGCCCTATATCGATCGCGTCGTCGTTGCGGTCGCCAACAGCAAGATCATCCCGGCCAAGACCGGCGCCGGCGAGAGCGACCTGCAGGCGCGCTATCTGAGCTTCGACGATTACACGTTTCTGAAGGCCGGCGAGAAGGTCAACGGCTACAAGGTGTTCCTGTGGCGCACCGGCCCCGGAAGCCAGCTGGCACTTTACCCGAACCTCAACGTCGACGACGCGGCCTGGCGGACGCTGATGAGGGACATCCGCTTCCGCCGCGCCCTGTCGCTCGCGATCGATCGCCATGAGATCAACCAGGTGATCTATTTCGGGTTGGCGATCGAGGGCCAGAACACGGTACTGCCGGAGAGTCCGCTTTATCGCCCGGCCTATCGCGCCGCCTGGGCCGGCTACGACGTCGACGAAGCGAACCGGCTGCTCGACGAGATCGGCCTGAAGCGCGGCGACGACGGCTTGCGCCATCTGGCGGACGGAAGGCCGCTCGACATCGTCGTCGAAGATTCCGGCGAATCGACCGAGAAATCCGACGTTCTCGAGCTGATCCGCGATTCGTGGCGCAAGCTCGGCATCCGGCTGTTCTCGCGGCCGATGCAGCTGACGCTGTTCCGCCGCCGGGTGTTCGCCGGTGAGACCATGATGTCGATCGACAAGGGCATCGAGAACGGCCTCGCAACCGCCGACATGTCGCCGTGGGAGCTGGCGCCGACGACACAGCAGCAGCTCGAATGGCCGAAATGGGGCCAGTTCGTCGACACCAAGGGGCAGGCCGGCGAACCGCCCGATCTGCCGGAAGCGGTCCGCCTGAAGGAGCTGTACGATTCCTGGCTGACCGCCCCAGCGGGCGACGAGCACGCGCGGATCTGGCACGAAATGCTCGAGATCTGGGCGCAGCAGGTCTTCACGCTCGGTCTGGTCGCCGAGGTGCAGCAGCCGGTCGTCGTCAATGCGCGGCTGCGCAACGTGCCAAAGGACGGGATGTACAATTGGGACCCCGGCGCGCAGTTCGGCGTCTACAAGCCGGACGGCTTCTGGTTCGACAAGGCGCCGGCGTCGGCCGAGTCGGCCGCGCTGGCGCCCCGCCCGCGATGAAGGCGAATACACCAAATTGCGCTCGCCCGGGCGCCGCCGGAGTTCTCATAATGGCCGGCAAAGTGATGCCAGAGCGGTTCCCGATCAAGTTAAACCACCCCTACGCAGTCATGGCCGGGCTTGACCCGGCCATCTGTGCGGGGCCGAAACGGATCCCCGGGTCAAGCCCGGGGATGCCGCGCTACCTCGACTCCGCAAGACGCGAACCGCTCTAACTCTCGCAGTAATTTAGGAAACCCGGCTCGGATGCTCGGCTACCTCGTCCACCGCATCCTGATCATGATCCCGACGCTGATCGCCATCAGCATCGTGATCTTCGTCATCATCCATTTGCCGCCGGGCGATTATTTCTCCACCTACATCGCCGAGCTGCAAAGCCAGGGCGAGCACGCCAACCTCGCCAAGATCGAGTTTCTCAGGGCGCAATACGGCTTCGACAAGCCGCTTTGGCAGCAATACCTTTATTGGGCGGGCGGCCTGTTGCACGGCGACATGGGCTATTCCTTTCTCTATGACCTGCCGGTCAACAAGGTGGTCGGCGACCGGCTGTTGCTGACCTTCCTCGTCTCGTTCACGACGATCCTGTTCACCTACGTCGTCGCCTTCCCGATCGGCGTCTACTCCGCGACGCACCAGTACAGCCTTGGAGATTACGGGCTCACTTTTCTCGGTTTCCTTGGTTTGGCGACGCCGAGCTTCCTGCTCGCCCTGGTGCTGATCTACCTGGCGCACGTCTATCTCGGGATCTCGGTCGGCGGGCTGATGGACCCCACCTACATGGACAAGCCGTGGAGCTGGGGGAAGGCGATGTCGGTGGCGGCCCATATCTGGATCCCCGTCATCGTCATCGGCACCGCCGGCACCGCCGCGATGATCCGCCGGCTGCGCGCCAACCTGCTCGACGAATTGCAGAAACAATACGTCGTGACGGCGCGCGCCAAGGGGCTGCACCCGTTCAAGGTGCTCGTCAAATACCCGCTGCGGCTGGCGCTCAACCCGTTCATCTCCGACATCGGCTCTTTGTTGCCGCATGTGATATCCGGCGCCGCCGTCGTCTCGATCGTCATGTCGCTTCCGACCACCGGCCCGATGCTGCTCGAGTCGCTGCGCAGCCAGGACATGTTCCTGGCCGGCTCGTTCCTGATGTTCATGGCGTTCCTGACAGTGATCGGCGTGTTCCTGTCGGATATCGCGCTGGCGGCGCTCGACCCGCGCATCCGCCTGCAGGCGGGACGCGCCCAATGAGTGAGATCGAGCTGACGGCCGGGCCCGCGCCGCCCGAGCGGGCGCGCAATACGGCCGTGCTGCGCGACGAGCAGATGCCGCATTACGTCTCGCCGGCGCCGTTCGATCCGCATTCGGTCGAGGTGATGACGCCGGCGCAGGAGCGCTTCTACCGCGCGCCGCCGGCGCTCTTGATGTGGTGGCGGCTGCGCCGGCACCGCGTCGCCGTCGCCTCCGGCGCGCTGCTCCTCGCCTTCTACGTGATGATTCTGTTCTGCGAGTTCCTGACGCCCTACGCGCTCGACAGCCGCCACACCGACTTCA
Source organism: Thiohalocapsa sp. (assembly GCA_050257895.1). Taxonomy (GTDB): domain Bacteria; phylum Pseudomonadota; class Alphaproteobacteria; order ATCC43930; family CGMCC-115725; genus DATARH01. The sequence continues at coordinate 610 of JBLMXS010000397.1, read as the reverse complement.
TCTACGCGCCGCCGCAGCGGCTCCACATCATCGACCACGGCCATCTCGCCTGGCCCTACGTCAACGGCTACCGTTACCACCTCGACATGCAGAACCTGCGCCGGGTCTATACGCCGGACCCGGCCCAGCACCAGCCGCTACGCTTCTTCTGCCACGGCGACAAATACGAATATTGGGGGCTCATCCCGGGGGACGTGCACCTGTTCTGCCCCGCGCACGGAGGCGAGGTGTTTTTCCTCGGGACCGACCGGCTCGGCCGCGATCTCCTGTCGCGCATCATCTACGGCGCGCGGATCTCGCTGACCGTCGGGCTGATCGGGGTCATCATCAGCTTCAGCCTCGGCATCCTGATCGGCGGCATCGCCGGCTATTACGGCGGCTGGACCGACCTGCTGATCCAGCGCGGCATCGAGGTGATCCAGTCCTTCCCGCACCTGCCGCTGTGGATGGCGCTGTCGGCGATCCTGCCGGTCACCTGGAGCCCGATCCTCGTCTATTTCGGCATCACGATGATCCTCGGCATGATCGAATGGACGCATCTCGCGCGCGCCGTCCGCTCAAAGCTGCTGTCGTTGCGCGAGGAGGATTTCTGCACCGCAGCGGTGCTGAT
>JBLMXS010000396.1:0-3337 GCA_050257895.1 Thiohalocapsa sp. | reverse complement strand
CCGACACTTTCTACTGCATCGGCACGGTGGCGGGGCCGCACCCCTACCCGGCGATGGTGCGCGACTTCCAGTCGGTGATCGGCAACGAGACGCGCGAACAGATGATGAAGGCCGAGGGCCGGCTGCCCGACACGCTGGTCGCCTGCATCGGCGGCGGCTCGAACGCGATGGGCCTGTTCCACCCGTTTCTCGACGACGCTGCGGTGCGGATGATCGGCGTCGAGGCCGGCGGCCACGGCATCGAAACGGGGCTGCACGCCGCTTCGCTCAATGGCGGCCAGCCGGGCGTCCTGCACGGCAACCGCACCTACCTGCTGCAGGACGACGACGGCCAGATCCACGACGCGCATTCGATCTCGGCCGGGCTCGATTATCCCGGGATCGGTCCGGAGCACGCCTGGCTGCACGATCTCGGGCGGGTCGAATACGTCGCGATCACCGACCGCGAGGCGCTGGATGCATTCCAGCTGTGCAGCCGCCAGGAGGGCATCATCCCGGCCCTGGAGCCGGCGCACGCGCTGGCGCACGTCGCCAAGATCGCGCCCGATCTGGCGAAGGACCATCTGATCGTCATGAACATGTGCGGCCGCGGCGACAAGGACATCTTCGCCGTCGCCGAGCATCTCGGGGTGCAGCTGTGAGGCGAGGTCAGGGCAAGCCGCCCCTGCTAAACCCCCTCTCCCCTACTGGGGGAGAGGGCTGGGGTGAGGGGGACCCGCCTAAGAAGACCCTCACCCTCCCATCGCTGCGCGATGGGCCCCTCCCTCTCCCGCATTGCGGGAGAGGGGCCGAGCGCAGAGTATCCGGGCGATGACCCGCATCGAGCGCCGTTTCTCGCGGCTGCGCGAGGAGGGGCGGGCCGGGCTCGTCGTTTACCTGACCGCCGGTGACCCCGATCCCGACACCTCGCTGGCGCTGTTCCGCGGCCTCGCCGCCGCCGGCGCCGACCTCGTCGAGATCGGCATGCCGTTCTCCGACCCGATGGCCGACGGCCCGGCGATCCAGGCAGCCGGCCAGCGCGCGCTCAAGGCCGGGATGACGCTGCGCCGGACGCTGGCGATGGTACGGACGCTGCGCCAAGCGGACCCCGATACGCCCTACGTGCTGATGGGCTACTACAACCCGATCTATCGCTACGGCGCGGACGCGTTCGCGCGCGACGCGGTCGCGGCCGGGGTCGACGGCGCCATCGTGGTCGATCTGCCGCCCGAGGAAGTGGCCGAGCTGGCCGGCCCGGCGCGCGCCGCCGACCTCGCGATCGTCCGCCTCGCCACCCCGACCAGCGACGAGGCGCGGCTGCCGGCGATCGTCGGCGGCGCCGGCGGTTTTCTCTATTACGTCGCGATTGCCGGCATTACCGGCACGCGCTCGGCCGCGGCGGCGGACGTCCGGGACGCGGTGGCGCGCCTGCGCCGCTTTACGACGCTGCCGATCGCCGTCGGCTTCGGCGTCAAGACCCCGGCGCAGGCCGCCGAAATCGGCCGGGCCGCCGACGCCGCGGTCGTCGGCTCGGCCCTGGTCGAGCGCCTTTCGCTCAACCTCGACTCGCAGGGCCGCGCCCAACCCGGACTGGTCGAGGCCGTGCTCGCCGACATCCGGGCGCTGGCGACCGGCGTTCGCGGCGCCCGCCTGAGCTGAGCGGGATGAGCTGGCTGAGCAATTACGTGCTGCCGAAGATCCGGGCGCTGACGCGGCGCGAGGTGCCGGACAATCTGTGGCAGAAATGCCCCGGTTGCGAGCAGATGCTGTTCCACCGCGATTTGGCGGCGCACCACCAGGTCTGCCATCATTGCGGCCATCATTTCCGCATCGGCAGCGCTGCGCGCTTCAGGCTGCTGTTTGACGAGGGCCGGTTCGAGCCGATCGACCTCCCGAAGGTGGCCGTCGATCCGCTGCATTTCCGTGACCGCAAGCGCTACACCGAGCGGCTGCGCGAGGGCCAGGCGGCGGTGGCCGCCGAGGGCGGCGGCGGCGGCGATGCCGTCGCGGTCGCCGAGGGCCGGATCGGCGGCACCGACGCGGTGGTCGCGGCGTTCGATTTCGCCTTTATGGGCGGCTCGATGGGGGTCGCGGTCGGCGAAGCGCTGATCGCCGCAGCACGCCGTGCGGTCGAGCGCGAGGCGGCGCTGATCGTCGTGCCGGCCTCTGGCGGCGCCCGCATGCAGGAGGGCACCCTGTCCCTGATGCAGATGCCGCGCACGATCATCGCCGCCGACATGGTGAAGGAAGCGGGGCTCCCCTACATCGTGCTGCTGACCGACCCGACCACCGGCGGCGTCTCGGCCTCGTTCGCGATGCTCGGGGACATCACGCTGGCCGAGCCGGGCGCCGTCATCGGCTTTGCCGGGGCGCGCGTCATCGCCGAGACGATCCGCGAGACATTGCCGGACAGGTTCCAGCGCGCCGAATATCTCTACGAGCACGGCATGGTCGACCAAGTGTTGCCGCGCGGCGAATTGCCGGTGACCTTGGGCCGCATCCTCTCATTGCTGCGCCAGAAGGTGCCGCCGCAACCCGCATCGGGGCCGGCGACGCCCGCCGCGGTCCTCGAGCGCGAGAGCGAGCGATGAGTGCCGCCGTGCCGCTCGCGAGCGACCGCCTGCTCGCGAGGCTGATGCAGCTGCACCCGAAGCGGATCGACCTGTCGCTCGGCCGCATCGAGCGGCTGCTCGCCGCGCTCGGCAACCCGCAGGACCGGCTGCCGCCGGTCGTTCACGTCGCCGGCACCAACGGCAAAGGTTCGACCGTCGCGACCATGCGGGCGTGCCTCGAAGCGGCGGGCTATCGCGTCCATGCGTATACGTCGCCCCATCTCGTGCGCTTCCACGAGCGCATCAGGCTGGCGGGGCAGCTGATCGACGAAGAGGCGCTGATCGCGGTGCTGGAGGAATGCGAGCGGGCGAACCGCAGCGAAGCCATCACTTTTTTCGAGATCACGACAGCGGCGGCATTGCTCTCGTTCAGCCGCGTTCCGGCCGATTTCACGCTACTCGAGGTGGGGCTCGGCGGGCGCCTCGATACGACCAACGTCGTGCGGCGCCCGGCGGTAACGGCAATCACCCCGGTCTCGCTCGATCACCAGGCGTTTCTCGGCGACACGCTTGCCGCCATCGCCGCCGAAAAGGCCGGCATCCTGAAGCCGGGGGTACCCGCGGTCATCGGTCCGCAAGCGGACGAGGCCGCCAGCGTTATCGATGCTCGCGCTGTCGCGATCGGTGCACCTCTTTATCGCTTCGGGCGTGAATGGCGCTGCAACCCTCATCCACCGCCTGCTGGCACGGGCGGTCCCCCCTGTCCCGCATTGCGGGAGAGGCGCGGATCGCCCCTGTCCCGTATT
>JBLMXS010000395.1:0-4287 GCA_050257895.1 Thiohalocapsa sp. | reverse complement strand
ATCGATCAGGCGGGTGAACACGCCACCCAGCGTCTCGATGCCGAGCGACAGCGGCGTCACGTCGAGCAGGAGGACGTCCTTGACCTCGCCCTGCAGCACGCCGGCCTGGATCGCCGCGCCGATCGCCACCACCTCGTCCGGGTTGACGCTGCGGTTCGGCTCCTTGCCGAAGATCTGCTTGACGGTCTCGATGACCTTCGGCATGCGGGTCATGCCGCCGACCAGGATCACCTCGTTGACTTCGGAGGCCTTCAGCCCAGCATCCTTCAGCGCGTTGCGGCACGGCTCGATCGTCTTCTGGATCAAATCGTCGACCAGCTGTTCGAGTTTGGCGCGGGACAATTTGATGTTGAGGTGTTTCGGCCCGTGCTGGTCGGCCGTGATGAACGGCAGGTTGACCTCGGTCTGCACCGACGACGACAGCTCGATCTTCGCCTTCTCCGCCGCCTCCTTGAGGCGCTGCAGCGCGAGGCGGTCGGTGCGCAGGTCGATCCCCTGCTCCTTTTTGAACTCGTCGGCCAGGTAGTCGATGATCTTCTTGTCGAAGTCTTCGCCGCCAAGGAAGGTGTCGCCGTTGGTCGATTTGACTTCGAAGACCCCGTCGCCGATCTCGAGAATCGAGACGTCGAACGTGCCGCCGCCCAAATCGTAGACGGCGATCGTGCCGCTGCCCTTCTTCTCCATGCCGTAGGCGAGCGCGGCGGCGGTCGGCTCGTTGATGATGCGCAGGACTTCGAGACCGGCGATGCGGCCGGCGTCCTTGGTCGCCTGGCGCTGACTATCGTTGAAATAGGCCGGGACCGTGATCACCGCCTGCGTCACGCTCTCGCCGAGATAGGCCTCGGCGGTCTCTTTCATCTTCTGCAGGATGAAGGCGCTGATCTGGGACGGCGCGTATTTCTTGCCGCGGCTCTCGACCCAGGCGTCGCCGTTGTCGCCGGGGACGATCTTGTACGGCACAAGATCCTTATCCTTGGCAACCATCGGGTCGTTCATGCGGCGCCCGATCAGCCGCTTGATCGCGAAAAACGTGTTCTCGGGATTGGTCACCGCCTGGCGCTTCGCGGCCTGGCCGACCAGGCGCTCGCCCGATTCAGTGAACGCCACCATCGAGGGCGTGGTGCGCGTACCCTCGGCGTTCTCGATGACCTTGGCGTTCCTGCCTTCCATGACGGCGACGCACGAATTCGTCGTGCCGAGATCGATGCCGATAACCTTGCTCATTGCAACCTCTTGTCTGAAGCAGGACCGGTCGGCCCGGGAAAGCACCGCCCCGATCCCCCGGAATGTGCGGCCTGAACGAGCGCCGGCCGCGCGGTTATATATGTGCCGGCGGCGGCCTCTATCAACTGGCCGCCGCCGCCCGTTTTGCCCGATCCGGAAGGATATGACGTGATCGTTTCGGCGAGCTATCGCACCGACATACCAGCGTTTTACGCGAGCTGGTTCCTGCGCCGGCTCGCCGCCGGCTTCTGCGAGGTGGCCAACCCCTATGGCGGCGGCAACTACACGGTATCGCTGCGCCCGGGGGAGACCGACGGCTTCGTTTTCTGGACCCGCAACCTGCGCCCGCTGCTGCCGCACCTCGATGCGGTGCGAGTGGTGGCGCCGTTCACCGTGCAGTTCACGATCACCGGCTACCCGCGGGCGCTCGAGGCGTCGGTCATCGATCCGGCCGAGGCGGCGGCGCAGCTGCGCGAGGTGCGCCGCCGGTTCGGGCCGCGCGCCGCGGTGTGGCGCTATGATCCGGTGGTGTTTACCGAGGCGCTCGACGCGGCCGCGCATGCCGCGAATTTTGCGCGGCTGGCGGCGTCGCTGCGGGGGGTCGTCGACGAGGTCGTGCTGTCGGTCATGCACCCGTATCGCAAGACGGCCCGCAATCTCGACCGCGCGGCGGCCGGCGCCGGCTTCCGCTGGCATGATCCGCCGGCGGCCGAGAAGCGCGCGCTCTTGGCGCGGCTCGCCGCAGCGGCGGCCGAGGCCGGCATTCGGGCGACGCTATGCAGCCAGCCGGAGCTGGCCGCCCCCGGCGGCCCCGCAGCCGCGAGCTGCATCGACGTCGCGCGCCTGGGCGATGTCGCGCAGAAGCCGATTGCGGCCCCGGTCGCCGGCAACCGTCCCGGCTGCCGGTGCGCCCGCTCGCGTGACATCGGCGCCTACGACACCTGCCCGCACGGCTGCGTCTATTGCTACGCCGTCAGCCGGCGCGAGCGAGCAGTGGCCAATTTCCGGGCGCACGACCCAGCCGCGGCGATGCTCCGCGGCTGAGCGCATCGGCGAAATTACGGGTGCGGTCGGCCGGGACCGCCGGGGCCATGTCCCATGCCACCAGGGCCACCGGCTCCCATCCCGGGACCGGGACCGCCCGGCCCCATGCCGGGATGAGGGCCGCCCGGTCCCATCCCGGGCCCGGGACCGCCAGGCCCCATCCCGGGACCAGGACCGCCGGGGCCGGCTCCCGGACCCATGCTGATCGGTGTCGGGTGCGGCCCGGGGCCGCCGCCAGGCATCGGTCCCGGCCCCGCCCCCGGGAACCCGCCTCCGCCGTGCCACCCCCGGCCGTGCCAGTCTCCGCCGTGCCAGCCGGCCCACCCGTGGTGTTGCCACCCGCCATCCCGCCAGCCCCAGTGATGGTGGTCCCATCCCCAGCCCCAACCGAATCCCCACCCGATGCCCAGAGCGAGAGCAGCCGGATAAGGAGCGGGACCAAAAGGATAGGCATACGGACCGGGATAACCGCAATAACCCGGGTAGTAATAGGCGTAATACGGGTTGCAATAGGCGGCATACGGGGAGTACGGCCAATACGGGTACTGGGCCTTTGCCGGGGTCATGCCGCCGGCGGCGAGAGCGGCGGCGCTGGCGAGCGACAGGGCAAGGAGGGGGCGCCGCAACCGGCGCAGCGTGGTCGACAGCAACATCGGAGGGCTCCGCTCGGAGTGGGGGATGAACGGTACATTTTATTATACGACGCCGGTCAGTTTCCATCCACCGCGGCACCGGTGCAATAAGGTTGAGGTCGGTCCATTCGCGCGTACGGGACGGAGTGTGGGATCATGATCGGACAGCAGCTGCAGGTGAAATGCGCGATCGCCGGCGGCGGTCCCGCCGGGGTCATGCTCGGCTTCCTGTTGGCGCGCGCCGGAATCAGCGTCGCGGTCTTGGAAAAGCACCGGGATTTCCTGCGCGACTTCCGCGGCGACACGATCCACCCCTCGACCCTGCAGGTGATGCACGAGCTGGGCCTGCTCGACCGCTTTCTCCAGCTGCCGCACACCGAAGTCCGCCAACTGCACGGTATCATCGGCGACAGCGAGATCACCGTCGCGGATTTCAGCCACCTGCCGACCCACTGCCATTTCATCGCGCTGATGCCGCAATGGGACTTCCTCGACTTCCTCGCCGAGGAGGGCCGGCATTATCCCGGGTTCGACCTGCGGATGGAAGCCGAGGTGACGGATCTCGTCGAGGAGGGTGGCCGCATCGCCGGGCTGCGGGCGCAGACGCCGCAGGGCCCCATCGAGGTGCGGGCCGATCTCATCGTCGGCGCCGACGGCCGCCATTCGGTCGTGCGCGAGCGCGCCGGGCTCGCCGTCACCAATCTCGGCGCGCCGATCGACGTCTTGTGGATGCGGCTGGCGAAGCGGCCGAGCGACCCGCAGAAAACCGCCGGCCGCATCAATTACGGCCGCATGCTGGTGACGCTCGACCGCGGCGACTACTGGCAATGCGCCTTCGTCATCAAGAAGGGCGGCTACGAAGAGGTGCGGGCGCGGGGCCTCGTTGCGCTGCGCGCCGACCTCGCCCGTGTGGCGCCGTTCCTGCGCGACCGCGTCGGCGAATTGCGCGACTGGGAGGATGTGAAATTGCTGACGGTGACGGTCGACCGGCTGCAGCGCTGGTGGCGGCCGGGTCTCCTCTGCATCGGCGACTGCGCGCATGCGATGTCGCCGATCGGCGGCGTCGGCATCAACCTCGCGATCCAGGACGCCGTCGCTGCCGCCAACCTCCTCGCCGCGCCGCTGCGCGAGGGACGGCTCGCCGACGGCGACCTTGCGGCCGTGCAGCAGCGCCGCACCCTGCCGACCCGCTTCACGCAGGCGCTGCAGGTGACGATCCAGGAGCGCGTGATCGATCGCGTGCTGCACTCCGACCGCGCGATCACCGCGCCGCTGGCGGTGCGGCTGGTCAACTACCTGCCGTTCCTTGCACGCATCCCGGCGCGGCTGATCGGCATGGGCATTCGCCCCGAACACGTCCGCACCGCTCCCGCGGCATGACCCCATG
>JBLMXS010000394.1:0-22781 GCA_050257895.1 Thiohalocapsa sp. | reverse complement strand
CGCCCCAGAATCTCGGCCGACCCGTAAGACATCGATCTTGCGCTATCGCTAGCTCCAACTCAAAGCCGGCATCCCGCATTCCTTCGCCGGCCGCAAGGCGTCCCTCACCGGAGGGACACGTAATAGACGGCGGCGGCAACCAATCTCCCTCGTTTACCTTTACCTCTATCGGTTGTCTCACGGGGATGCGCCATTCTAGAGACCCATCGGGTATTCCGAATGTATCTAAAGTATCGTGGCCCTTACCGGAGATACGTTTTGCAAAAAATTTAGCTTTCATTTGCTGATGCGCTCGAACGTGCTCCCCGCTAGCCGCAAGGGAGCACACGCGAACGGGCTAGCTTTTAATATCTCAATCGTAGAGTACGGCCGGTGAATTTCCCAACTGATAGTTGTGGATTGGTGTCTCAGCCCGTGGTCTCATTCCGTTGCGGGTAGCAGAGGGCAGTATGGGTCACTATGACGCATGTTGCCGAGGGTCGAAAAGGGATGAGAGACAGAGCTAGAGCCTGTTCTTCCCCTTGTTCTCGGCCTCTCGGTGCTCTCTAAGTCTTTGGTGCGGGTGAAGGGACTTGAACCCCCACTCCCTTACGGGAAGCAGATTTTGAGTCTGCCGCGTCTGCCATTCCGCCACACCCGCAGTGATTGTTGGGCCCTTGTCGTTGCGCCTCTTATCTCCGTCTCCGGTCGGATGATTCTGCCGGGATGCGGCCGCCACTGCAAGAGGGGGCGGAGGGACCGCCGCAGCAGTGACGTGGGCGGCGGGCCGCTGCAAGCCGACATCACGCCGACAGGCGGTGCCGGCGGCCGCCGCCTCGCCACGTTGGGGTTGTTGCAACTGCCGCCAAGCCGCCGCTGGTCGCAGCTTGAAACTTGTTTTCGCGTCGCGCTGTCGTGGCAGAGCTTGTAGTCGGCGGTGCCGTCCGAGGGCGCTTGCGATGACGGGAGCGGCGCGTATTCGAGCACGAGCTCTGCTTGAAGCCCTGCTCCGCCGCCCCGTCGCAGCGCAACTACAGCTCCCTATCGCTTATGCGGCGCTTGTGCTGGCCTTACACCGGCACGTATTTGCGGTCGCGGCGGGCCACCTGGTTCGACTTCGTCAGCGCCGTCAGCGCATTCGACACCGACATCTCACCCGCCCTGTCGCCCTTCAACCCCAGCCGGTCGAGAATGTCCTTGCGCGCCAGCCCGTCGGGGTTCTGCTGGATCAATTGCAGCAGCTGCTCGCGCTTGCTGCCGCGGCGCGCGGCGGACGGGGCGCGGCCGCCGGCGCGCGCCGCCGCCGGCAGCGCCTTGCCGGTCTTGGCGGCTTCGTAAGCATCGATCGCCCGCATCTCCTTGTTGATCGCCGCCAGCTTCTGTTCCAGCTCCTGCTGCTGGTTGAACACCGCTTCGCGTTCACCGCGCAGCCGGTCGCGTTCCCTGGAGATGAATTCTTCGAATGTGTCGCTCATCTATGCACCCGAGGTTGGACTGCGAATTTGCCGACTTTGCACCGGGAGAGTTTGTAGCGCAGTTTTCCCTTATTGCAAGCGACGGGGCGTCGCCGCCCCGCCGAAATGCGAATAATCCGATATACCGCGTGAAAATCGCGATGCGGATGGCGGCCGCCAGCGCTGAAGGCAAAGCCCGGCTATCGCATCGAAGCGGAATCGATTATCAAACAATCGGAGTTAATAGCGGGAAAGCGACGCCAGATGCCGGTCATCGATGACATCCGCGCCTATCACGACGAGATGACCGCGTGGCGGCGCGACATCCACGCCCATCCCGAGCTCGGCTTCGAGGAAAGCCGCACCGCCAGCCTGGTGGCCGAGCGGCTGGCGGGCTTCGGCGTCGAAGTCCATAAGGGCATCGGCAAGACCGGCGTTGTCGGCCGGCTGCGCGTCGGCAACTCGCCGCGCACGTTGGGGCTCAGGGCCGACATGGATTGCCTGCCGATCCACGAGGCCAACGAGTTCGCGCACCGCTCAACCAATCCCGGCCGCATGCACGCCTGCGGCCATGACGGCCATACGACGATGCTGCTTGGCGCGGCTCGCTACCTCGCGCAGACGCGCAATTTCGACGGCACCGTCCACTTCATCTTTCAGCCAGCCGAGGAGGGGCGCGGCGGCGCCGATGCAATGATCAAGGACGGGCTGTTCGACGAATTCCCGTGTGACGCCATCTTCGGCATGCACAACAGCCCCGGCCTCGGGATCGGCAAGTTCGAGATCCGCCCGGGTGCGATGATGGCGGGTGGCGCCTTCTTCGACATCACAATCATCGGCCGCGGCGCGCACGGCGCGCGGCCGGAATCGGGGGTCGACCCGGTGCTGGCGGCCAGCCACATCACCGCCGCGCTGCAGTCGATCGTCGCGCGCAACATGCGGCCGCAGGACACCGTCGTCGTCAGCGTCACGCAGATCCACGCCGGCGACGCCTACAACGTCATCCCCGAACGGGCCGTGCTGAGCGGCACCGTGCGCTGCTTCAGCAGCCGCGCGATGGGCCTTGTCGAAGAGCGCATGCGCAGCCTCGCCGAGGGGATCGCCGCCGGCTTTGGCGCCAGGGCCGAACTCGATTTCCGCGTGCTGTTCCCGCCCCTCGTCAACCACGACGCCGAGACGAGCTGCATCGCCGACGCGGCGGCCGAACTAGTTGGCGACGAAAACGTCAACCGCCAGAGCGGCCTCATCATGGCCTCGGAAGATTTCGCGCAGATGCTGGAGCGGGTGCCGGGCGCCTTTATCCGCATCGGCAACGGCGACGGCCCCGGCTCCTGCGTCGTGCACAACCCCGGTTACGATTTCAACGACGCGGCCTTGCCCTACGGCGCCGCGCTTTTCGTCCGCCTCGTCGAAAAGCGCCTCGCCCGGATGGGCGGCTGACGGCGAGGCCTCAGCTGTAGCGCTCGACGATGTCGCGAGCCGCCGACAAGCCTCTCTGCAGGTCTTCCGCCGCCATCACCGGCACCATCTCGACGCGCGCGCTGAGGCCGAAAAAGAAACGCTCGGCGATCTGCACGATCTGCGACGAGTCGTCCATGTTGACGACGATGAAACCGCCGCGGTCGCCGTCGGGAAAGAAATACGCCGCCTCCGGCTTCAGCTCGGCCATCAGCTGCTGGATGACCTTCTCAACCTTGCCGCTCTTGATCGCGACGTTGCCGCCGTCCACGGCAAAGGAGAACTTGACCATAACGCGCATGCCTGCCTCCCCAATTCGACCCGCGCTCGCGATAGCTATTTTGCGCTGATCGTGCGGCGCCGTCGGCAATTATACAGTGCGACCGTCAAGTTGTCGCCGATTTGCTCGGGCCATACGGTGCGGTCTGCAGATGGCAAAGCGCCGCGAAACCCATCGGTGGCTCAATACACAATGAGGCAGCGAGGCAACGAGGCGCAGCGACTCAACGCTTGCCGTCTCGCCATCTCGCCGTGGATTCGATGGGCGTCGCTGCGCTCAACCCATTCTACGCGGCCGAAAGCGTTAGCTGACCTTCGCGGTTTGGGCTGCGAGCGCGCCCTTGGCCGCCTGCGCCAGGAATGTTGAGCGTGTCAGACCATGTGCTCGCGCATACCGGTCGATCTCGGCGAGCAGCTCGCGCGGCAGCGTAATATTGACACGAGCGGTTCGTGCCGGTTCGTCGCGCACGGCGACCAGCACCGCTATTGCATTGCGGTTCTCGGGGTCCGCCATGATCGTTTCGAGCGAGGATGGCTCCGGAGTTGGCTCCCCGTCCTCGATCATGCCTTCAAAATGAAATGACAGCGCCTCCTCGGCGAGCGTCCGCGCCGCGTCGAGTGTCGCTGCGGCGGTAATGACGCCCGGAAAATCCGGAAAGGAGACGCCGTAATCGGTTTCGGCGTCCTTGTGAATCAGGCCAATGTATTGCCGCATGACGCTACCCCAGCTTGATCCCGGCTTGCCGTTCGATACTCCGCAACGTGCCGATTGGAATGTCGCGCTGCGGATGCGGTACCGTAACTCGGCCCGGCTTTATCGAATGCTTGAATTGGACATGGCTGTCCTTTTGTGCAACTTGTCGCGAACCGTCTCGCCTCAAAGCGGCGATGAGTTCCCGGCTGCGCATGGAGTGCATTGATGCATGATGCCATCGCGTAGGCAATTGCCGCCGTCAGGGGCGTCATCGGGTCATGGCGCCGGCCGCGCTGCCGCGCTAAGCTCCGCGGCAACATCTCTTGCGGAGGAAAAGCGATGGCGACGATACCGGTTGAGCTCGATTGTCTTGAAGGCGTCAAGGTCGTCGATTTCACGCAGTTCGAGGCGGGGCCGTCCTGCACCGAGTCGCTGGCGTGGCTCGGCGCCGAGGTCGTCAAGATCGAGAACCCGGGCGTCGGCGACCCGGGACGGCGGCTGAAGCCCGGCGGCATCGACGACGACCCGTGGTATTTCCACCAGTTCAACGCCAACAAGAAGTCGCTGACCTTGAACCTCAAGGCGCCGCGCGGCCTCGAGATCGTCAAGGAGCTGCTGAAAAAGGCCGATGTCACGGTCGAGAACATGGCGCCCGGCACGATGGAGCGGCTCGGGCTCTCCTATGACGAGGTCAAGAAGATCAACGCCGGCATCATCTATTGCCGTGTCAAGGGGTTCGGGGTCGGCAGCCCGTACGAGAAGAACCTCGCCTTCGACATGATTGCGCAGGCCGCGGGCGGCCCGATCAGCGTCACCGGCTATGGCGACCGGCCGCCGGTCAAGCCGGGGCCCTCGTTCGGCGACACCGGCACCGGTATGCTGATGGCGATCTCGATCCTCGGGGCCCTCTACAAAAGGCAGAAGACCGGCGAGGGGCGCCGCCTCGAAGTCGCGATGCAGGATGCGATGGTGCACTACATGCGGGTGCCGTTCTCGCGCACGCAGCAGAGCGGCAAGGCACAATTACGCGCCGGGTCGAGCCAGTCGAGCACCGCGATGGCGCCGTCGGCGCTCTACCCGTGCAAGGGCGGCGGGCCAAACGACTACGTCTACGTCTTCACCAGCCGCGGCAATCCGGACCATTGGCGGCGCCTGCTGACGGCGATCGGGCGCGAGGACCTGATCGGCGATGAACGCTACGCGACAATGCAGGCGCGCGGCCAGCGGGCGGCCGAGGTCGACGAGCTGATCGCCGCCTGGACGCGCCAGCACACCAAGGAAGAATGCATGAAGATCATCGGCGAGGCCGGCGTGCCGGCGGGCGCCGTGTTCGACACGCTCGAGTTGATGAACGAGGCGAACTTCGACGAGCGCGGCATCATGCAGACAATCGAGCATCCGACCACCGGCAAGGTCAAGATGCCGGCCTGGCCGGTGCGCTTCGACGGCCGCACCGCCAAGGTGAAGCCGTCGCCGCTCTTGGGCCAGCACAACGCCGAGGTGCTCTCGGGCTGGCTCGGCCTCAGCGGCCGGGAGGTCGAGGCGCTGAAAGAGGAAGGTGTGATCGGCGCGAAGTAATGCCCCTCACCCAGCCCTCTCCCCGCAAGCGGAGAGAGGGAGCGGGACGATGCGCTGTCATTCCCTCTCCCCGCTTGCGGGGACGGGTAGCTGCGGCGACAGCCGCAGACGGTTGAGGGGCCGGCGCCCGCGAAAGGCACTTCTGACATGAGTGAGCCGAGCGTCACGACCGACACCGCCAATGCCGCAATGCGGCATTACTGGAACGAGATCGCGGGCCCGCGATGGGTCGGCCGCCAGGGGCTGCAGGAAGCGCGCAACGTCGAGATGCTGGCGATCCTGCTCGAGGCGGCGCGCCCGGTGCCGGGCGAAGAGGTGCTCGACATCGGCTGCGGCACCGGCGTCACCACCGAGCCCTTCGCCCGCGCGGTCGCTCCCGGCGGCCATGTCACAGCCGTCGACATCGCGCAGCCGATGCTCGACGCCGCTCGGCGGCGCATCGCCGAGCGCGGCATGCCCAACGTCACGTTCCTTCTCGCCGACGCGCAGGTGCATCCGTTCCCGCCGGCCCGCTTCGACCTCGTGACCTCGCGTTGCGGCGTCATGTTCTTCGCCGACCCGACCGCCGCCTTCGCCAACCTGCTGTCGGCATTGAAACCGGGCGGCCGGCTGTGTGTGGCAGTGTGGGCCTCCTTGCCGGAGAACACGCACTGGCGGATCCCGTTCGAGATCGCGGTGCGCCGGCTGGGGCCGCCGCGGACGCCGCCGCCGCATGCCCCGGGACCACACGTCTTTGGCGACCGCGACTACCTGCGCCGGGTGCTGGACGGCGCCGGATTTACGGAGGTGACGATCGAACCCCGCAACTTCCACATACACGGCGAAACCGCGGCGCAGCTCGCCGAGCATGTCGGGATGTTCGGGGCGGTGCAGCGGCTGATGGACGAGAAGGGGGCTGATCCGGCGACGCGCGAGGCGATCATCCGCGAAACCGAAGCAGCCTTCGCCGACTTCTCCGGCGCCGAGGGGGTGCGCCTGCCGGCGACCTTCCTCCTGGTGCGGGGCCGGCGGCCTGACTAGCGGCAAAGCCTCTTCACTTTTTCCTCTAGGTCCCTGCGAAGGCAGGGATCCATCATCCGTCGCCGAAGCGGCTCAAAAATGGGTCCCGGGTGCGCCGGAACCTACGCCTTGAGACCTGCGCCCTGCTCACCGCCGCCATGCCGCCGCGCAGCTTGCCGTAAAGGCTTCGAATAGGCCATGCTGGCGCTGGTAAATGCGCCGCTTTAACGAGAAGCCCGATGAGACTCGATCAAGTTGTGAACATTGAAGACCTGCATCAGATGGCGAAACGGCGCCTGCCGAAAATCGCCTTCGACTTTATCGAGGGCGGCCTCGAAGACGAGCGCGGCCTCGAAACCAATACCTCGGCTTTCCACAAGCATTACCTGCTGCCGCGCTACCTGGTCGATGTCTCGAAGCGCGACCAGACCAAGACCATCTTCGGGCAGACCTTCAACAGCCCGTTCGGCATCTCCCCGACCGGCGGCGCCGGGCTGTTCCGCTGGCACGCCGATCAGATGCTGGCCGAGGCGGCGAGAGACGCCAACATCCCCTACATCATGTCGGGCGCCAGCAACGACTCGATCGAGACCTGCGCCCGCATCGCCGGCAGGAACCACTGGTATCAGCTTTATTCGGCGCGCGACCCGAAGATTAACGAGGACTTGATCCGCCGCGCCGCCGACGCCGGCTGCGGCGCGCTGGTCCTGACCGTCGACACGCCGGTCGGCTCGAAGCGCGAGCGCAACATCCGCAACGGCTTTGCCAATATCCGCGGCGGCCTGTTCCAGGCGCTGAGTCTCAAGCCGGGGATCCTGATAGAGGCGATGAGCCATCCCGGATGGATCGTCGAATATTTCAAGCGCGGCGGCGGCACGCCGATGCTGGAGAACTGGCAGCCCTACGCGCCGGCCGGGTCCGACGCCGAGGCAGTCTACAAATTCACCTCGTCGGTGCGGCCCTTCAACGCGCAGACCTGGAGGGACCTCGAGACCTACCGCAAGATCTTCCCGCGCCCGCTGATCGTCAAAGGCGTGATGGACCCGAAGGATGCGCTGCGCTGCGTCGAGGTCGGCTGCGACGGCATCCTGGTGTCGAACCACGGCGGCCGCCAGCTCGACCAGGCACCGGGCTCGCTCGACGTCCTGCCGGCGATCCGGGCGGCGGTCGGCGACAAGCTGACGCTGCTGCTCGACAGCGGCGTGCGGCGCGGCGCCGACATCCTGATCGCGCTGTGCCTCGGCGCCGATTTCTGCTTCTTCGGCCGGCCGACGCTCTACGGCGCCGCCGCCGGCGGGCTGCCCGGCGTCAAAAAGGCGATCGACATCTTCGTCAACGAGATCGACCTCGTCATGGGCCAGATCGGCTGCCCCAGCCTTGACCAGCTCGGCCCCGACTTCCTGTGGCAGGAGGACTGGCAGCGGAACCGCTGATGCGAGTGAAGACCGGTTGGTAACGTCCTAATTCGAGACCGCGCGTAGGTCGGGAGTCAATGTTTTTTCGCCCCGACAGCATGCGGCCAGTTCCTGGCCGCGAATGCTTTTTCCTCCGCTTTGAATCGCAACATCTGGATAGCCCTGCGACATCAAATGGCAGGCGTGAGCCAGTGCAGCATCCAGATCAAAGCCTTTGCCGGCGCCGATATCTATTCCCGCTGGCCCTGGATGCGGATCGGTGAAGGTGACGGTATATGCCATTGTTACCTCGCCGTGCGGTCCACGAGTTATCGGAAAAATGAATTACGGTCGTGGCTTTTTTAGGATCTGGATCGCTATGTCGGTCGTTTGGTCCGCGGTAATTCTAAGCATCGCACTCTACGAGCAGCACCGCCTTTGGGATTGGGGCATCCCGGAATACCGCTGGACATGGTCGTTTTGGATCACTTGGCTTGCGGCCATCATTGGACCGTGGTTGCTGACTGCTGCTGGTCCGGGTGTTCGATGGACCGCGAGGGGCTTCCGGTCAAGATAGGACCCTAGCGCCGGTCGACAGATGGCCGTGTGCTGGCTATCTTTTGCCGCATGAGCACCCATAGCGTTCTCGAGGCGAAGAGCCAGCTGTCGAAGCTGATCGACCGCGCCCTCAAGGGCGAGGGCATCGTCATCACGCGCCGCGGACAGCCGGTGGTCGAGTTGAAGCCGGTTCGTCCTCCGCCCCGCCCGATTACGGATGCTGATATCGAGTGGCGTCGTGCCCGTCGCGTGGGCCGCGCCATGCCGAAAACCGATGCCGCCACGCTAGTGCGCCAAATGCGCGATGAAGGCGAGCATTGAGTTCTTATCTTGATAGCAGTGTGATCGTGGCGCTCCTTCCATTGACCCGCTCACCGCGCGAGCTGATGAGTTCATCACCAGGAGGCGCGAGCCGCTTCTGGTCAGCGATCTGGCGGCGGCGGAATTCGCATCGGCAATCGCGCGCCGGGTCCGGACGCGGGAGATCACCCTCGACCAGGCGCGTTCAGATCTTTCCGATTTCGACCTTTGGAGCTTGCGGTCGGCGCAACGCGTCGAGGTCGGTGCATCGGATGTCGCCGCCGCGACGGCATTTTTGAGGCGTCTCGACTTGACGCTCCTGGCTCCGGATGCAATCCACATCGCCATTGTGCGGCGCCTCGGTGCGACGTTGGTCACTTTCGACCGCAATATGGCGAGCGCTGGCCGCGCCCTTGGTGTGGCCGTTACGACACCCTGAGGGGACGCACATGAGACTGGACGACGCGATCAACATTGAGGACCTGCACCTGCTGGCGAAGCGCAAGCTGCCGAAGGTGATGTTCGATTACATCGAGGGCGGGGTCGAGGACGAGCGCGGGCTGGCGCGCAACACCGCCGCCTTCAAGAAGCACCACCTGTTGCCGCGCTATCTCGTCGACGTCTCGAAGCGTGACCAGTCGCAGACGCTGTTCGGGCGCACCTACAACAGCCCGTTCGGCATCTCGCCGACCGGCGGCGTCGGGCTCTACCAGCGGCGCGGCGGCGAACTCTTGCTGGCGCAGGCGGCGGCCGAGGCCAACATCCCCTACATCATGTCGGGCGGCAGCAACGCCTCAATGGAGGAGGCCGCCCGCGTCGCGCCGCACAATACCTGGTTCCAGATGTACGCGGCGAAGGACCCGGGCGTCACCGACGCGCTGGTCGGCCGCGCCCGCGACAACGGCCTGGGCGCGCTGGTGCTGACCGTCGACGTGCCGGTGCATCCCAGGCGGGAGCGCAACATCAGAAACGGCTTTGCCAACGCCCGCAACGGCGGCGTCATGGAGGCATTCAAACTGCCGCCGGCGATCATCCTCGAAGCGCTGACGCATCCGCGCTGGGTCTACGACTACGTCAAGAACGGCGGCGCGCCGACGCTGGGCAACTGGGTGCCGCATGCCGGCAACGGCGCCAGCACCTCGGATGTCATCCAGTTCGGCCGCACCCAGACGCCGGCGGCGGCGCAGACCTGGAAGGACCTCGAACGCTACCGCCGCCTCTTTCCGCGCACGCTGATCGTCAAGGGCATCCTCAACCCGGCCGATGCGATCCGGGCCGCCGAGATCGGCTGTGACGGCGTCATCGTCTCAAACCACGGCGGCCGCCAGCTCGACCAGGCGCCGGCCTCGCTCGACGTCCTGCCGGCGATCAAGGCGGCGGTCGGCGACCGAATGACGGTGATGCTCGACAGCGGCGTCAGGCGTGGTGCCGACATCCTGATCGCGCTGTGCCTCGGCGCGCAGTTCGTCTTTTTCGGCCGCCCGACGTTGTATGGAGCCGTCGCCGGCGGCCTGCCCGGGGTCCGCAAGGCGATCGACATCTTCCGCAACGAGATCGACCTGGTGATGGGCCAGATCGGTTGCCCCAGCCTCAATGAGCTCGGCCCCGACTTCCTGTGGCAGGAGGATTGGCAGCGCAACCGGTAATTCCCGTTTCCCGTCATTGCGAGGAGCGGAGCGACGAAGCAATCTCGGAGGAATGGGGCGCGCGATTGCTTCGCCGCGCTCGCAATGACGGGATGACGGGATGCGCATCGGGGTCGATCTCGGAGGCAGCAAGATCGAGGCGATCGCGCTCCGCGACGACGGCGCGGTATTGGCGCGGCGCCGGGTGCCAACGCCGGCCGCCGATTACGCCGCGACTCTTGCAAAGATCGGCGATCTCGTCTTTGGCATCGAGCGCGAGCTTGGGCAGCGCGGCACGGTCGGGGTCGGCTGTCCCGGCGCGCTGTCGGTGAAAACCGGCCTTATCAAGAACGCCAACAGCACGGTGCTGATCGGCAAGCCGCTCGATCACGACCTGGCCGCGCGGCTGGACCGCCCGGTGCGGCTGGAAAACGACGCCAATTGCTTTGCCCTGTCGGAGGCCGTGGATGGCGCCGGCCGCGAAGCCGAAATCGTGTTCGGCGTCATCCTCGGCACCGGCGTCGGCGGCGGCATCGTCATGGCGCGGCGCGTCCTCGGCGGGCATAACCGGATTGCCGGCGAGTGGGGCCACAACCCGCTGCCCTGGCCGCGCGAGGATGAACGTCCCGGCCCGCCCTGTTATTGCGGCAGGCACGGCTGCATCGAGACGTTTCTCAGCGGTCCGGCCCTGGCCAGGCAGTATCGCGCAATGACCGGCAACGCGCTCTCGGCCGAGGAGGTTGCGCGGGCGGCGGCGCAGCATGACGCGGCGGCATCGTGCTGCCTCGCACTTTACGAGGACCGGCTGGCGCGGGCATTAGCCGCGATCGTCAACATCCTCGATCCCGACGTTATCGTGCTGGGCGGCGGCCTGTCGAACATCGAGAGACTTTACGACACGCTTCCGGCCGGTATCGCGCGCTGCGCCTTCTCCGACGGCATCGACACGCGGGTCGCGAAGGCACGGCACGGTGATTCGAGCGGCGTCCGCGGCGCCGCCTGGTTGTGGCCGGCAGCGTGAGGTTCAGGCTACCGCGTGCCGCAGCCCGCCGCCCCAGCCGCGGCGCAGCACCAGGAAGCCGACGATCGACAGGTTGAGGAGGTTGAAGAAGACGCCGCTGGCGAAGGCCGGTCCGTAGAAGCCGAAATGGTCGTAGAGGGCGCCCGCCCACCAGCTGCCGAACGCCATGCCGCCCATGCTGACGAACAATACCGTCGGCACCCGCCACGACGCCTCGCTCGACGGGTAGAGCTCGCGGACCACCAGCACATAGGCCGGCACGATGCCGCTGAACCCGAGCCCGTAGGCGGCGGCCACCGCGAACAGCCCGGCCTCGTCCTGCGTCAGCATGAAGGCGGCGATCGCAAGCGCCTGGCAGCTGGAGCCGGCCAGCAGCGTCAGGAGCCCGCCGACCCGGTCGGCCATCCAGCCCCAGAACTGCCGGCTGACGAAGGCGCAGGCCTGCAATACCGACAGCATCGCCGCGCCCTGCGCCGCCGCGATGCCGACATCGCTGCAGAATGCGACGAGATGGCTCTGCGGTATCGCCATCGGCACGCAGCAGCAGAACCCGGCGACCGACAGCAAGGCCAGCACCAGATTGGGCCGCAGGCCGAGGACGCTGCGTCGGTGACCGCTGCCGCTCGCTATCAGGGCATGCGAGGGTTGCGGCGGCGGGTGCAGGAAGAGCATCGCCAAAGGCGGGATCGCCAGCACCGTGAGGACAGCGTAGGCCAGCATCATCGCCTGCCAGCCGTAATGCGCGATCCCGAGCTCGAAGAGGCTCGGCCACACCATGCCGGCGACGTACTGGCCGGACGAGATTAGCGCCAGGGCGGTGCCGCGCCGCCGTTCGAACCAGCGGCTGACATAGACCATCAGCGGCGGAAACATCGCGCCGTTGCCGAGCAGTCCGAGAAACAGGAAATGGCCGAGAAACAGCGCCCATACCGAGCCGATGGCCGAGATCGCCAGCCCGAGCGAGATCATCGCCGCGCCGAGAATGACGGTGCGGCGGATGCCGATGCGGTCGGCAATCCAGCCCATCAGGATGCCGCCGGCACCGGTGCCGATCCAGGTCAACGCCGCCGCCAGCGCCGTCACCTGCCGGATCGTCCCGAGATCCTCGGTGATCGGCTTCAGCCCGACGACGAGCAGCAGTGGCGAGCCGTAGGAGATCGACAGCAAGGCCAGCGTGACCCCGGCGGCGACCCAGGAGCCGCGGCCTTCGACCTCGCCGGCCGCGGCCCTCTCTGCGACCCCGCCCGCATCGGGCATCCTCTCCCTCCGTCGCGGCTGCATTGCCCGCGTTTTGGGCAAGGCGCTGTGATACCGCGCCGCACCGGCGCTCGGCAATGCGGGTCGTTGATCCGAGGGGCTATCGCATTTGACGTGCGCACCTCTCGCCATCAAGGGGAAGGGCTTGTAAAGGCTATTGTCGTTGGCCCATTACGCTTCGATGAAGGCGCGGATCGCCGCGATCAGCTCGGCCGAGGCCTCGGGGGCCAGCGACTGCGGCGACGTCCAGGCGCCGGCGTCGAGCGCCGCAGCAAGCGCTTCGACATCGTCAGCCACGGTGACGCCGGGGACCTCTCGGAGCCACTGCGCCGTTGCGATCTGGTGGTCGCTGCGAATCTCGTTCAGCGCCTCGCGGCGCGGCATCGCGATCAGCGGCTTGCGGGCCTCCAACGCCGCCAGCAGGACATTTCAGCTGGAAGTCCGTCACCGACAGGCGGCGGACCCACTCCATGTGCCGCGGCCGCAGCGGGCTTTCGCCGATCTGCGCAAAGGCCGGCTCCGCCGCATGCGCCGCAGCCCAGTCGTCGACCGCCGCGACCAGCCTGTCGAACGGCAGCTGGGTCCCGACCGTCACGAAAATCACAGCACCCGACCGCGATAGGAGGGACCCTGCGGCTGCGCCAGATGCGGCCACTGGGTCAGCATCAGGTCGGCGTAGGGCCGCGCCAGCATGCCGGCCAGCGAGCATTTCTCGACATTGGCGATGCTGTCGAGCCACAGCGTCCTGGCGCCGATGTAGCGGCCGAAGCGGATCGCGAAATAGCCCGGCGCCGCCCCGGTCGAGATCACGACGTCGGGCCGCTCGCGCAGCACGATCGCCAGCATGCGCACGAGCAGCAGCAGCATGCGCCCCTTGCTGCGGCGGCTGGCGTCGGGCACGACCCGGATGTCGCGCGCCGGCACCAGGAGGCTGTCATCGGCCTGCGTCGTCACGTACACCACATGATGGCCCGCGAAGGCCGGCCGCAGCCGCAGCAATTGCAGCCAATGCCCGCCGGAGGAGGCGACGGCGAGGATTTTTTTGGGACGGCTGGCGAGGCTGGTCATGCCCGGTGGCGATGGCGGTGGCGGCAATCGATGTGCGAGATTGTAGCCGAGCTCGGGTTACCGGGAGATTGCCAATGCCGCCGTCGCGGCGACAATTGCTGCTGGGTGGCGCCTCTGCGGCGCTGTCCCCGACACTGTGGCGTACGGGTTCGGCGGCGGCCGCGGTCACTGGCGGCTTGCGCGATGTCGCGGCCAGCCGCGGCATCCTGTTCGGCACCATGGTGCGCGGCACCGTCATCCCGAAGGACCGCGCCTATGCCGAGCTGGTGGCGCGCGAATGCGGCCTGTTCGTCTGCCGCGAAGTGCATTTCGATTACCTCGAGCCAAGCCGCGGCCACTACGACTTCACGCAGCCCGACGCCGATCGGGGGTGGGCCGCTGCGCACGGCCTCGAGTTTCGCGGCGCCTGCCTGCTCTGGGGCGAACACGCCCCGCGCTGGTTCGCGGCGCTCGAGGACAAGGCCGATGCGACGCGCGCGATGACCGACCACATCACCGGCGTCTGCCGGCATTTTGCGGGCACGATGCAATCGTGGGACGTCGTCAACGAGCCGTTCAAGATCGAATCCGGCCGCAGCGACGGGCTGCGCCGCACTGCCTTCCTCGACCTGGTCGGCCCGGATTATATCGAGATCGCCTTCCGCACGGCGCGCGAGGGCGATCCGCAGGCGAAGCTGGCGCTCAACGATTTCGGCGTCGAGCTCGATCTCGCCGACCAGCGCGCGAAACGCGAGGCGATGCTGCGCCTCCGACCGCTTCAAGCAGCGCCAGGTGCCGATCGACGCCGTCGGCATCCAAAGCCATCTGCGGACCGGCCTGATGGCTCACTTCAACGAGCGCGTGTTCGCCGACTTCCTGAAAGAGCTGGCCGATCGCGGCCTCGCAATCATGCTGAGCGAGCTCGATGTCGCCGACCGCGCGGCGCCGGCCGACATCGTGCGGCGCGACGCCGAGGTGGCGGCGGCCTATCGCCGCTATCTCGATGTCGCGCTGGCCAACCGCGCGGTGACGGCGGTGATCTCCTGGGGGCTGACCGATCGCGACAACTGGGTCAACAGCCCGCACAACCGCGACCGCCGGCAGGACGGTCTGCCGGCGCGGCCGCTGCTGTTCGACGCCGATTACCGGCCGAAGCCGGCCTATTTCACCGTCGCCGAAGCGCTGGCGGCAGCGCCGCGGCGCTGATGCGTGCCGGATCTCCCGGGGAGAGGGTTGAGGTGAGGGGGGCGGATTCCAGAGCCGTCGCCAGCCCCCCTCACCCTCCCATCGCTGCGCGATGGGCCCCTCCCTCTCCCGCAATGCGGGAGAGAGGCTCGGCCTGTCTACCCCACCGGCACCTGGCGCGCCGCCAGGGCGGGAGGATGCATGGGCCGCGGCAGCGCCGCGGGTTGACGATACGCTGCGGCGGCTCGCCCGAGATGGGCATAGGCCGCGACGAAGAACACCCAGAAGAATGAATCGGGCCGCAGGAACTCGTATTCGGTCAGGTTCTCGACGAGGATCCCGACCAGCACGGCGGCGCAGAACACGACCTGCGTTGCCGAGGGCGCGGCCAACAGCCGCGCGACGCGGGCGAACGCCGCCAGCCATAACAGCGTGATGCCGGCCATGCCGACGCCGCCGAGCGCCAGGCCGATTTCGAGCCAGGCATTGTGCGCGTGCGGCACCTTCCACTGCAGCAGCGTCCAATAGGTTTGCGCCTCCGGGCTGTCATGGCGCCAAAAATCGCCATAGCCATAGCCAAGCCACGGGCGCTGTTCGATAAAGCCGACGCTGAGCCGCCAGATCGGGGTCCGGCCGGTCATCGTGGCGTTGCGCCCGAGAGCGGCGAGGATGTCGGTCCACGCGATGGCCACCAGCCCGATCGCGGTCAGCCCGGCGACCAGCAGCGAGAAGCCGGTGACAAAGCCGGCCGCATCGCGCCGGCGGAACGCCGCGACGAGCATCGCGGCATAGACGCCGGCCAGCGTGATGCCGATCGCCGTCGCCGACTGCGAGATCAGCAGCAGCGCGAGATTGGCCGGGATGATTGCGGCCGCGATCAGCCGCGACCCATAGCGGCAGCGCCACGCCCAGCCCGCTATGAGTATCCCCATCGCGGAGATCGCGCCGAGCGCGTTCTTCGAGCCGTTGGCGCCGCGTACGGCGTTAGGGTATTCCATGCTGGCGCCGGAGGCGAGGTGCGGCGCGACGGCCAAGAGGATCAGCGATGCGACGATCGCGAACGCGTTGATCTTGACCAGGATCGCGACCAGCTGGCCCATGTCGAAGCGCACCGCCAAGTACATCGCGAACAATGTCGTGATCGTCAGTGTCGCTGATCGCCGCAGCACCAATTCGGGCGCCGGCGCCCAGAACGCGCTGAGAAAGGCGAGCGCCACCAGCAGCACGACGAGCCAGGAGGCCGAGACCGCGGCAAGCATCTGCCGGCGGCGCGCCACGCAGACGATCGCGAGGAACCCGAGCAGCACCGCTTGCATCGCGGCGTTAACCGGGTCCGAGGCGTCGAACGCCTGTGTCGTCTTACTGAAATAGGAAGCAGGCGGCCAGAAGATACTCTGGCTGATGCAAAGGAATACGATGCTGATCAGGACTTCGAATTGCCGACCGAGAAATCTCATTGCCGCCGCCAAAAAATGGTCGCAGAGTGCCGGGCACTGCCGAGCTGTGATCGCGCAGACGCACCGGCCCGGCCGGGGCAGGATGCAGCAGGCAGGGTAACCAAACGTAAATATTGTGTCTTGCACAATTGGAACGGGTTGGCGTGCGGCCGGGGGCGGCCGCGGCGTCGCCAATTTCCTGAACAATCGG
Organism: Thiohalocapsa sp.; assembly: GCA_050257895.1. Lineage (GTDB taxonomy): Bacteria > Pseudomonadota > Alphaproteobacteria > ATCC43930 > CGMCC-115725 > DATARH01. Next base: position 6,306 of record JBLMXS010000394.1, on the reverse strand, counting down.
AAGCGAGTGTCGTGAGCGAGATGCTGATCATCGGCGCTGGACCTTACGGCTTGTCGATCGCCGCCCACCTGCGGTCGCTCGGCATCGGGTACCGCATTTTCGGCCGCACCATGTCCAATTGGCGCGAGAAGATGCCGCAAGGCATGCTGCTGAAATCCGATCCTTACGCCTCCAACCTCAACGACCCGCAGGCGGCGCTGACGCTGGGCGCCTGGTGCCGCAGCCAAGGCATTCCCTACGACGACGAGGCGATCCGCGTCAGCGTCGAGAATTTCATCGCCTATGGCGAGGCTTTCCAGCGCCGCTTCGTCCCGGACCTCGAGGAGCGGATGGTGGTCTCGCTCGAAAAGACCGGCGACGGCTTTGCCGCGAAGCTCGATAACGGCGAGGTCGCGATCGGCCAGAAGGCGGTCGTCGCCATCGGCGTCAGCGATTTCCCCTATTTGCCGCCGGTGTTGCAGGAGGCGCCGCCCGAGTTCGTGACGCACGCCTCCGAGCATGCCGATCTGGAAGTCTTTCGCGGCCGCGAGGTGGCTCTGGTCGGCGCCGGCTCGTCGGCGGTCGACCTCGGCGCCTTGCTGCACGAAGCCGGGGCAGCGGTCTCGCTCGTCGCCCGCCGCAATGAACTGCGCTTTCATGACCGGGGGGTTCTCGGGTCCGGGCGGGCGCTGTCGGAGCGCATCGCCGCTCCGAATACCGGCATCGGCCCCGGCTGGCGCAACGTCTTCTTCACCCGGACGCCGCACCTCTTCCGCTATCTGCCGGCCGATCTGCGCCAGCGTCAGGTCGAGAACACGCACGGCCCGGCCGGCGGCTGGTTCATGCGCGACCGCATCGTCGGGAAGGTGCCGCTGATCGGCGGCGTGAGCCCGCGCAAGGTCGAGGTGCGCGACGGCAAGGCGGTGCTGTACTTGGCGCGCCAGGACGGCAGCGAGCAGACACTGGCGGTTGACCACGTCATCGCCTGCACCGGCTACCGCATCGACCTGCGCCGGATCGGCTTCCTCACCGAGGCGTTGCGCACGCAGATCCGGCTGATCGCGCAGGCGCCCGAGTTGTCGGCGCATTTCGAGACCTCGGTGCCGGGCCTTTACGTCGTCGGGCCTGCCGCGGCCTACAGTTTCGGGCCGGTGTGCCGCTTCGTCGTCGGAGCCGAGTTCACGACCCCGCGCATCGTGCGGCATCTGGCCGGCTCGCTGACGCGGCGGCCGATGGTGCAAAAAAATACGCCTCCTGTCACCGCGCGCCCGTGAGGCCGAACATGAACATTGCCGAGCCGCAACGGCGGCCGCTACGCGGCCTGATGGTCGCGTTCGGCTTCACCCTGCCCTACCACGTGCTGCGCACCGCGACGGCCGCCGGGGTTCGCGTCGAGGTGCTGGGCAGCGGCGCCTCACGTGGCTTGCGCGTCTCGCGCTTTTGCGCCGCCTATCACAAGTCGCAGGCGCACGGGAACGGCGAGCAGGATCACGAGGTGATCCTCGCCGAGATCGGCGAGATCGTCGGGCGAGGCGGCATCGACATTGTCTTTCCCTCCGACGATGTCTCGACGCGGCTGTTGGCCGCCATCCGCGACCGGCTGCCGGTGCGCAGCTCCCCGCTGCCGGATCTCGCGACGTTCGACCTGCTGAACGACAAGGGTAACTTCACCCGCTATGCGCTCGACCACGGCGTGCGGGTGCCGGAATGCTGGCTCTACCAGCACCGCGACGAGGTCGAGCGGGCTCTGCGGGCCGGCGAATTGAGCTTGCCGATCACGGTCAAGCCGACCAACCAATCGGCGAGCCGTGGCGTCATCCATATCCGCGAGCCGCACGAGATGGCGCAGCTGCAGGAGGTCGACTACCACCCGGTTCTGGTGCAGCGCCATATCGTCGGCGAGACGATCGGCATCTCCGTGATGTGCCGCGACGGCAAGGTCCTCGCGCACGCGACGCAGCGCCGCACCGAGCGCCGTTTCGAGCTGTTCGCCGATCCCGACCTGGTGCGCAACGTCGAGCGGCTGGCAGCCGCCGCCAAACTCAACGGCCCGGCGAATTTCGACGCCGTCGTCGAGGAGAAGAGCGGCCTCGCCTATATCGTCGAATGCAACCCCCGGTTCTGGTACACGATCTACCTGCCGATGCTGCTCGGGCTGAATTTCTTCGACGTCGCAATTCGCGAGCCGCGCGGCACGACGGAGCCGGCGACACTCGCGCGGGCGGAGGCGGACTTGCGGATGCGCGCGACCCTGGCGCAGCTGTGGAAGGCGCGGCGCGAGGACCGCGCGGTGGCGGCCTACCACCTCGGCGATCCGCTGGTCTTTCTCCTGGGGCGGGTGGCGCGTGGCAAGCTGTTCGACGACAGCGGCGTCGCGGTGCAGGCGACCCGCATGCAGGCCTACCAGCCGCAGCCGCAGCTCGGCTAGCACCCGCTGTCGCTGAACAGCGAGAGCTGGACCGCCGGGGTACCGCCGGCATGCTGGCCGGAGGCCGGCGGTCTTCAGCAACACGTCATCCCCGGACTTGACCCGGGGATCTGCTTCGGCCTCGCAGAGATGGCCGGGTCAAGCCCGGCCATGGCGAGCACAATTGATCGTTCGCCTGATCCGAGATTGCCCTAATCCCCGGCGGACCGATCGAGACCGGCGTTGGCCGGTCCGATCTCGTTTGCGCCGCCGTTCTGCGCTAGCACCTTGCGGCGGGTCAGGTAGAGGCGGGCGAGATACATCGCCAGCGTCGCCAGCTCGCCGAGTGCGACGCCGACCATCGTCCAGGTATAGCCGCGCCACAGCACCGCGCCGGTCGTCGCCAAGAGCGTGATCGGGGCGGCCACCATCGTCACCAGGGCGAGGAATTTGAACTCGCGCGCCGACTGCAGGGCCACCGACACGGTAAAGGCCATCGCGTCGAGGCCGGCGGCGATCGCCCATGGCAACATCAGCGTCCAAGCGTCGGGATAACGGCCCGCAAGGAAATGCCGCTCGATCACCGGCCAGGCCAGCCACAACGCCGCGAACCACAGCGCGCTGCCGACCGCGGCGGCGCCGAATCCCTGCAGGAAGAGCCGGTCGAACGCTCGCACCCGGCCATGCGCCAGATGCCCCGACATCGCCGGCAGCACCCAGCGCATCCACGCCTGCAGCAGCAGCCGCGCCCGGCGAAACAGGATGCCAACGACATTGATCGCCGCCAGCCCCGCGAGGCTGACGAGGTTGACGGTCACGTAGATGTAGCTGCGCGTCTGCAGGTGGCCGGCGACGACCCCGACCATCGCCCAGACGATGTCGCGGCCGATCCGGCGATATTCCTCGAGCGCGCCCGGTTCGAACGGCCAGGCGCGCGGCATGCGGAAGCGCAAGCGCAGCCCGACCTGGCTGACGATCGCGCCGACGGACATCACGATGAAGGCGCCGGCGACGGTGGCGCAACGCTCGGGCCAGGCGAACATCGCGGCCAGCCCCAGGCTCGTCACGGCGAGGTAAGGCAGGTCGATCCACAACAGCATCTTCATGCTGCGACGGCTGAACGCCACCGTGCGCGAGAACTCGCGCGACATGCCGGCCGCGAGAAACAGTGGGATCGCCGCGCCGGTGAGGATGTCGGCCGGCGCCCATTCGGCATCGGCGAGCAGGATGAGGAGCCCGCCCGTCGCCGCCGCCAGCAGGACCGCCAGCAGATTGACGACGGCGACCGCCGCCTCGAGGCGGCGGGCCCGAAGCTGGTCGGGCGCAGCCGGCAGGTGGATGTTGAGCGGGCCGCTGGTCAGCGCCGCCTGCACGCTCGTCGCCAGCGCCGCCATCGCCATCCATAACGAGACGACACCGAACTCCGTCGCCGACAAGGCGCGCACCAGGCAGAGGTTGAGCGCGAACCCGAAGAGGCTCAGCGCGATCTGGTCGAGCGCCGAAATGCCGTAGCGAAACCGGCCGAGCTTCTGCAGCAGCCGCGATTTCGCGGATTGTTGCGGAGTGACAGCGAGGCTCATGCGCCCGTCTTTACCACATCGTTTGTTGGGGTTATGCCCGCTTCCGGTTAAGATCTCGTGGGTGTCCGGCTGACGGCGCCGCAATGAATGCCCTACAAATGAATGCAGCCGCGGAGCTGGCGTGACCCTTGCCCAACGCATCGGCGACTACTCGTCGCCAAGCTCCTTGGGTTCGCGCTTCCGGGCGAAGCGCATCCAGCCGCTGCTCGAGATGATCGCGCGAGTCTCGGACAGGGCCGGGTCCTGCTCGATCATCGATGTCGGCGGCACCCGCAAATACTGGTCGATCGTGCCGACCGATTTTCTGCGGGAGCGTCGCGTCTCTATCCTGATCACCAACATCACCGACAACAGCGGCGATGGCGGCGGCGAGCGCGAGGATGACGGCGTCTTCCGGCATGCCTATGCCGACGCCTGTAACCTGCCCTATCCCGACCGGTCGTTCGACATTCTCCACTCGAATTCGGTGATCGAGCATGTCGGAACCTGGGAGGACCAGCTGCGGTTCAGCCGCGAGGCGACGCGGATCGCGGCGGCCTACTTCATCCAGACGCCGAATTACTGGTTTCCTTGGGAGCCGCATTTCGGGACGCTCGGCTTCCAATACCTGCCGATGCCCTGGCAGATCTCGCTGTTGATGCGCGGCAAACGCGGCTTCCGGCAACAGGCCGCGACGGTCGACGCGGCGGTGCGCAGCATCGAAAGCTGCCGGTTGCTGGACGAGCGCCGCTTCCGGACGCTGTTTCCCGACGCCGAGCTGCAGCGCGAGCGGTTCTACGGGCTGACCAAGTCCCTGATCGCGATCCGACGACCACCGGGCTGACCGACGCTTGGTCCGCCCCTTCCCCGTCGCAGGACTTTTAGGCGGCGTGCCGCGTCGCCAAGGCGCCGATCACCTCGTCGACCGGCAGGACGGGCGAGCGGGTGACGGCATGCGCGACGACCGTTTCCAACTGGTCCTGCGTGCACCCGTAGGCGGAGGGCATATCGCCTACGTCATGCGTATAGAAGATCAGCCAGCCGCCGATCTCGGCGTTGCGGTCGATGAGCCGCTTCAGCGCCGACTCGTTGTATTGCGGCGCATAGATGCGGGTGCCGCGCAGGTCGGCGAAGTCGACGTCGCCCTGGTTGCTGCCGCCGCAGGTGCCGCGGCTCGAGGCGAAGAGCGGCGCCACCAGGCGCTTCACCGGCAAGAGATAGCGGCCGTAGGGATAGGCGAAGTTGCGCAGCGGAAACCCGTTGAGCAGTTCGGCAAGGCCCTCGGCATTGCGCCGCAGCTCGTCGCGGATCAGGGGAACCGTGGCGCGGCTGCAATCGAGATGCGAATAGGTGTGGCAGGCGATCTCGTGGCCGCGCTGATGCGCTTCGAGGATCTGATCGCGGTCGGCGATCGGGCCCTGGGGGCCGAGGGTGCCGGCCAGCCCGAGGGCGACGTAATACGTGCCTCGCACGTGATGTTTTTCGAGGATCGCGCCGCCGGCCTCGAGCGCCGATCTGGGGAAATCGGCGAAGCTGAACGAGACGGCGCCGCCGGGATAGGAGACGCGGCCCGGCTGCGCCGTCACGAAGCGGCCGATCCCCCGCGCGACATGGCTGGCGATCGATCCGTTCATCGCCGGAACCTTTCACCAGGCGAACCGGTAACTGATCGCAGCGACATCAGCATTCTCCCATGACCGTCCGTGTTGCCCAATCCTACTCACGTTCGGTAACCGGCTCGTTAACCGCGGTCGTGCCGCGGTGTTTTTCTCAATTTTAACGATTCTCCTTATAATCCGTCCGCGACCATGCTTGCTAGCGCGACGGCAGGGCGGAGCGGATGGAGCAGATACACGAGACAACGATGAGCCGGCGGCGGACGCCACGCGGGCCAAGTGAGATCGGTGAGGCACTCGGCCCGCCATCCGAAGCCCGGCACGCGGCGCCCGATGCGCCGGCGCTGGCGCGGCTGGAGCGCGCGATCATCGAGCACACGCGCGCGACCGACCGGCGGATCGTCGCGCTGAGCGAGGCGGTCGACGAGCTGCGCCTAACGCTGCGGCACGACGAGCAGCCCCAAGTCCGGGCCGAGATCTTGTGGCATGAGCGCCGGCTGGCGGAGGTCGAAGCCGCCGCGCAACAGCAAATCACGGCGCTGTCGCAGGCGCTGTCGGCGATCCGCGAGAGCACGACGTGGCGGGCGACGGCGCCGCTGCGCAAGCTCGGTTCGGCCTTGCCGGCGGAACGCCGCGCCGCGTTGCGGCGTCTCGCGCGGCGCACCTACTGGCTGTTGACGCCGCACCGCCGGGCGATGCGCAAGCAATGGGTCGTATGGGCGCCGCAGAACGGTCAGAGCGCCAG
>JBLMXS010000393.1:0-2911 GCA_050257895.1 Thiohalocapsa sp. | reverse complement strand
GCAAAGCGCGGGTCGCCGAGGAGCCCGAGATTACCGAACTTGCTGGCGATGACGTAGTCGGCGCGATGGCCGGCGACCGCCTCGGCCACCAGCTCCTCGTTGCGGCCTCGGCCATAGCCGTCGGCGGTGTCGAGAAAATCGACGCCGATTTCGCGCGCCCGGCGGATCGTCGCGATGCCGGAGGCCGGGTCGGGCATGTCGTAAAACGGCGTCATCGTGCCGCAGCCGAGCCCGACCGCCGAGACCTCCAGCTGTCCGAGTCGGCGCCGCTTCATGCCGTTCTCCCTTCACTGTCGCAGGCCGCACAGTATGATCCGCACGCCACGATGCCAACCCGGAGAGCCGATATGCCGCGCTACCAGCAACTCGACGAGCGCCAGCTCGACGCCGAGCAACGCCGCATCTGGAACGACTGCAAGGCGGGGCCGCGCGGCTCGGTGCCGCCGCCAGTGCATGTCTGGCTGAAGAGCCCGGGCCTTGCCGACTTCGCCCACCGCCTCGGTGCGCATGTCCGGTTCGGCACGCCGTTTACGCCGAAGCAGACCGAGATCGCGATCCTGATGACGGCGCGCTATTGGACGGCGCAGTTCGAATGGGCCGCACACGTCCGCCTCGGCCTGCAGGCGGGCCTCTCACAGGAGCAGATCGATGCGATCGCGGCGCATCGCGCGCCCCAATTCGGCGACCCCGACGACCAGATCGTCTACGATTTCTGCCGCGACTATTACGACGACCACCGGGTCGACGACAGCACCTACGAGCGCGTCGTCAAGCGCTGGGGCGACAAGGGCATCGTCGATCTGGCCGGCCTAATCGGCTACTACTCGTTCGTCTCGGTGACCCTCAACACCTTCGAGGTCCCGACCCCGCCCGGCGCCAAACTGCTGGAGAAATAGCGCCGCCGCCACCTCCTCGTCATTCCGGGGCGCCGCCCAGCGGCGAACCCGGAACCCAGAACACAGTCCTGTGGAACATGGATTCCGGGTTCTCGGCTTCGCCGAGCCCCGGAATGACAAACAAGGCCAAAGAGGGGTGCGCAAGCGCACGGCGCCGGCCATATCAGCAGCCATGCATCTCGCCGATTTCGATTTCGAGCTGCCGCGCGAGCTGATCGCCGAGCGGCCGGCCGAGCCGCGCGAGAGCGCCCGGCTGCTGGTCCTGCCGGCCACCGGCGACATGCTCGACCGGCATATCGCCGACCTGCCGCAATTGCTGCGACCCGCCGACCTCATGGTGTTCAACGACACCAAGGTGATCCCGGCGCGCCTTGTCGGAAAGCGCGGCGAGGCGACCGTCGAGGTCACGCTGGCATATGACCGCGGCGGCGGGGTCTGGCAGGCCTATGCCAAGGGCGCACGGCGTCTCAAGTCCGGCGACCATATCGCCTTCGCCGCCGATTTCGGCGCCGAGGTCGCCGCCAAGAGCGACAGCGGCGAGGTGACGCTGCACTTCGACTGCGAGGGCGAGGCGTTCCAGGCAGCCCTGGCTCGGCATGGCGTGATGCCGTTGCCGCCCTATATCAAGCGCGAGCGCGGCGGCGATGCGCGCGATCGGGCCGACTACCAGACGATGTTCGCCCGCGCCCCGGGCGCCGTCGCGGCCCCGACCGCCGGCTTGCATTTCACGCCGGCGCTGGTCGAGGCGCTGACCGCCCGCGGCATCGCCGCGGTGACGGTGACGTTGCATGTCGGCCCCGGCACCTTTTTGCCGGTCAAGGTCGACGATCCGCACCACCACAAGATGCATGCCGAGTGGGGCGAGGTCGGGGAGGATGCGGCGTGCCGCATCAATGCCGCGCGCGCCAACGGCGGCCGCATCGTTGGCTGCGGCACCACGAGCCTGCGCCTTCTCGAAAGCGCAGCTGGCGAGGACGGGACCGTCGCGCCGTTCCACGGCGAGACGCGGCTTTTCATCCTCCCCGGCTACCGCTTTCGCGCGATCGATCTGTTGCTGACGAATTTCCACCTGCCGGGATCGACGCTGATCATGCTGGTCGCCGCGCTGGCCGGGCTCGACCGCATCAAATCCGCCTACGCCCACGCCGTGGCCGAACGCTACCGCTTCTTCTCCTACGGCGACGCCTGCCTGATCGAGGCGCCGCGCGCCGACCCTGACGGGGATGCAGGACCGCGGGCGTCTCGCCCGGAATGCGGCCGGAACGGCCGCGATCCGGAATGACCACCGGCTTCGATCTCCTCGCCCGCGACGGCGCGGCGCGCGCGGGGCGGCTGACGACAGCGCACGGGATCGTCGAGACGCCGGCCTTTATGCCGGTCGGCACGGCGGCGACGGTGAAGGCGATGACCCCGGAAGGGGTCGCCGCCACCGGCGCGCGGATCGTGCTCGGCAACACCTACCATTTGATGCTGCGGCCCGGCGCCGAGCGCATCGCGGCATTGGGCGGATTGCACCGCTTCATGAACTGGCCCTGCGCGATCCTCACCGATTCCGGCGGCTTCCAGGTCATGTCGCTGAAGGAATTGCGCAAGATCACCGAGGAGGGGGTCGCGTTCCGCTCGCATCTCGACGGCAGCCGCCACCTGCTGACGCCGGAGCGCTCGATCGCGATCCAGCACTTGCTCGGCGCCGATATCACGATGGCGCTCGACGAATGCACCCCGTTCCCCGCCGAGCGTGAACAGGTCGCGCAATCGATGGAATTGTCGATGCGCTGGGCCGAGCGCTCGCGCGTCGCCTTTGTCGAGCGGCCGGGGCACGGCATTTTCGGCATCGTGCAGGGCGGCGTGCATGCCGATCTGCGCGAAGCATCGGCGCGGCGGCTCGTCGCGATCGGCTTCGACGGCTACGCGATCGGAGGGCTGGCGATCGGCGAGGGGCAGAGGGCGACGTTCGCGATGGTCGAGGCGACCGTGCCGTTTTTGCCCGAGGACCGGCCGCGCTACCTGATGGG
>JBLMXS010000392.1:0-36545 GCA_050257895.1 Thiohalocapsa sp. | reverse complement strand
GTCGGGCAGGGCATCGACTACAAGTTCTTCAACTACCCGCCGGTGACGCTGCTGCCGTTGGCATTGCTCGCGCGACTGCCGTACCTGGCGGCGTTCCTGCTGTTCGAGGCCGCGACGCTGGCGCTCTACCTCGCCGTCACGACCCGCATTCTGCGCGATCGCAGCGTGTCGGCGGTGATCGTCCTGCTCGGCTTTCCGCTCGTCTACTGGAATTTCGGTCTCGGCCAGAACGGGTTTTTGACCGCCGGCTTGTTCGGCGCCGCGACCTTGCTGATCGACCGGCGGCCGGTGGTCGCCGGCCTCTTGTTCGGCCTGCTCTGCTACAAGCCGCAATTCGCCCTGCTGGTGCCGCTGGCGCTGATCGCGGCTGCCCAATGGCGGGCGCTGATGGCGGCGGCGGCGGCGGCAACCGCGCTGGTCCTGGTCTCCCTGGCGCTATATGGCATCGATACCTGGACGGCGTGGATCGCCGCCGCGAACAGCGCACCGGCGATGTACCAGTCGGGGCGGATCCTGTTTGCCGGCATGGCCAACACGTTCGGCGGCGCCCGGCTTATCGGCCTCGCACCGCCGCTCGCCTACGGGCTGCAGGCGGCGGTGAGCCTGGCCGCGGCGGCGATCGTGGTCGTCATGTGGCGGCGCCGGCTGTCATTACCGACGCGGGCTGCGGTGCTGGCGGCGGCGAGCGTCGTCGCGGCGCCGTTGGCGCTGCTCTACGATCTGATGCTCGGCGCGGTCGCGGCCGCCTGGCTGGTGCGCGACAGCGGGGCGCCCTATGCCCGGCCGTGGGAAAAGCCGGCGCTGGCGGCGCTCTATTTGGTGCTGCTCGACGGCAAGGGCGCGGCCGACCGCTGGCATTTGCCGATCTACCCGCTGGCCGCGCTCTTGCTCTTCGCGCTGGCAACAGGGCGCGCCTGGCGCGAAGCCGCGCACCGTCCCGCGGCCGGGCGTCAGAGGTCGAGGACGAGGAGCGGACTCCTGGCGCGCGAACAGCAGATCAGCATGTGAGTCTCGCGCGCCTTGTCGCCGAGGATCGGATCGCGGTGGTCGGGCTCGCCGTCGAGATAGCGGGTGAGGCAGGCGCCGCAATAGCCGAGCTCGCACGAGGTGCGGGTCTCGACGCCGTGCCGGCGCAAGACATTGATGATCGTCTCGCCGGCCGGGACCTCGTACTCGCCGCCGCTGCGCGCGAGGCGGACATGGAACGGCCGATCGTCCTCGAGCCGGGCCGCCGGCGCGGCGGCCGGGCCGGAGAAATATTCGCAATGGACGCTGCTCGGCGGCCAATGCGCCGAGGCGGCGGCCGCGGCCTCCATCATCCCGGCGGGGCCGCAGTAATAGAGATGCGTCCCGGGCTGCCGCTCGCGCAAGAGGGCGGCGATGTCGAGGCCCTTGGCGGGGTCGCCGCCGTCATGATGGAAGACTACCCGCCCAGTCGCCGCCAAGAGGTCGAGCTCGTCGCGGAACGCCGTGCGCTCGGGTGAGCGCGTGCAGTAATGAAGACGGAACTCGGCGCGGCGGCGGCGCAATTCGGCGATCATCGCCATGATTGGCGTGATGCCGATGCCGCCGGCCAAGAAGAGGAGCCGCTCGGCCCCCTCGACCAGCGGGAAGTGGTTGCGCGGCAAGGCGACCTCGACCGCGTCGCCGACCCTGACCGCGTCGTGCAGCCGGCGCGAGCCTTCCCCGAGCTTGTCGCGCAACACCGCGATGCAATAGCGGCGGCGCTCCGCCGGGTCGTTCCACAGCGAATAATCGCGCCACACCGACTCGCCGAGCCGCACCCCGATATGCGCGCCGGCCGAAAACCTCGGCAGGTCGCGCCCGTTCGGATCGACCAGCTCGTAGCCGTTGATGTCCTCGGCGAGATAGGTGATCGAGCGGACGCGCAGCTGCATGCCCCGTTATCGACGCGATCGCACCCCAATGCAAACCTGAAACACGGCGCCGTGCGTCCTTCGAGACGCCCGCTCCGCGGGCTCCTCAGGATGAGGTTTTGCCTTGATGCCGCAAAGAGCTGCCTGACCCTGAGGAGACGCGCCGGGCGCGTCTCGAAGGGTGCGCTCAGCCGCGGCGGCGCTGTCGCCATCCCTTGATGAGGCCCCATAGGCTGATCAGCGCCCAGGTAATCTCGATCGCCGCGGCGGGGGCGTTCCACGCGAAGCACAGCGACACGAGGATCAGCGCCGAGCCGCAAAGGTTGGCAGCGGGAAAGCGCCAGTCTTCGGAGTGAAGCCAGCGCTGCTGGTTGGCGAAATAGGCCGCGAACAGCACAAGAACGCCGGCAAAGCCGGCAATATCGGGAAGGTCGGACTGCATTGCTGCCGGCGCGCTGGTGCAAGGCGCGCGCTCAATTGCCCTTGAGGTCGCGCGCCTCCGGCAGGAAGAAATCCTGCCAGTGCTCGGGCCGGTGTTTGAGGCGGCCGACCCGGTGCATGAAATCCGCCAGGCGCATCACTCCCGCCGGCGCCGCCCGGTACGCCAGGTCGGGGTCGCCGATCATGTCGGCGAGGTCTTCCAGCGGGATATCCCCCTCCTTCACCATCCCGGCATACATCTCGGCCGCCTCGCCGCGGTGGTCGCGGATGAAATCGTCGGCCTGCTGCAGCGCCGACAGGATGGCGGCGCACAGCATCGGGCTGGCGTCGCGCAGCTTCTTGGTCGTGGCCAGCACCACGACGCTGTGCGGGCCGGCGATGTCGAACGAATCCATCACCCGGTGCACCCCCTCGTTGTCGAGCTCATCGTCGCTGTAGGGCGCGCGAGAGAAATGCGCGGTGATCTCGCCCTTGCCCGAGAGCAGGGCGGCGGCAGCCGCGGCGTCCGCACGGGCGACGACAAGCCGGTCGAGCTTGTCGTAATGCTCGGGGCCCCATTCGAGCGCCGCCGCCATTTCTAGCGCCACCGCCGGCCCGGAGATCTTTAACGCCGGCACCGCGATGCGGTCGGCGGCGGTGAAGTCGCGGATCGTGTGCACTGAGTTTTTGCGCGACACCAGGACGTACGGGCGCTGCGCCAGTGCGGCCAGCCCGCGCACCTCGCCGGACGCGGGATCTGCCGCATCGGCAGCGGCGAGGAGCGGCGCCAGGTCGACGACGGCAATATCCGTCTGCCGGGCGGCCAGCGCCTCGAGCGCGGGCCGCGCTTCGTCCGGCGCACGCCATTCGACCGTGACGGCACCGAGCCCCATCGCCTCGGCGACCCGCTCGATCAGATGGTCGTGCTGCATGACGAGCAGCGGCAGCGCGGTCAGGTCGAGCGGCCGCGCGATGCGCAAGGTCAGCTCGGCCATCGCCGGTCGCGCCGTCATGCACAGCGCCAGCAGCAGCGCCGTGGTCAAGAGGCGGCGGGACAAGGCGCGGCTTCGTAGAAGGCGACCGGGATGCCGGCGGCGGCGCGCGCCGCTGCGTTGAACGGCGGCTTCAGCGCGCCGCTGAAATGGCGGCGCACCCGGTCGTGAAAGGCGTCTTCGGGGTCGAGCCCGCGAGCCCCGCAGAGCTGCCGGAACCAGCGCATGCCGGCTGCGACATGGCCGATCTCGTCGCGGTAGATGACATGCAGGATGGCGGCGCTGTCGGCGTCGCCGGCGCGCTCGAGGCGACGGGTCATCTCCGGCGTCACGTCGAGGCCGCGCGCTTCCAGCACCAACGGCACGATCGCGAGGCGGGCGAGGATGTCGTGGGACGTCGCTGCCGCCGCCTCCCACAATCCGTCATGCGCCGGCAGCGCCCCGTAGCCGCCGCCCAGCGCCTCCAGGCGGGCCGACAGCAGCGCGAAATGCTCCGCCTCCTCGGCGGCGACCGCCACCCAATCGTCGAAAAACACGCGCGGCAGGGACGGTTCGCCGAACCGCGCAACGAGGTCCCAGGCGAGGTCGATCGCGTTCAATTCGATATGCGCCAGCGCATGCAACAGCGCGAGGCGCCCCGCGGCCGCGCCGAAATTGCGCCGCTTCGGCATGTCGCGCGGCGGCAGCAGAACCGGGGTTACGGGCCGCGCCGGGCGGGCAGGGGGCTCGGCCTTTCCGATGGCAAGACGGCCATGGCGCCAACGCCGCGCCAGTTCCCGGCTCAGCGCCACTTTTTCGGCAGGATCGGCGGCTTGCAGTACCTGGACGGCGCCGGCTGCCAGATTTCGGCCTTCTCCGCGCAAGCGGGGAGAGGGAGAGTGCGCCGCCGCAGTCCCTCGCCCCGCTCGCGGGGAGAGGGAGAGGCCCATGCAAAACGTGGCAGGGTGAGGGGGAGTCGGCCGATGCGGATCTGCGCTCAAAGCGCCTGCACCGCCTTCAAAACCTCGGCGACGTGGCCCGGCACCTTGACCTTGTGCCACACGTTGCGCACGACGCCGTCCTTGTCGATCAGAAAGGTGGCACGTTCGATCCCCATGTATTTGCGGCCGTACATGCTTTTCTCGACCCACACGCCGTAATCCTCGGTGACCTTGCCGTCGGCGTCGGATCCGAGGATGAACGGCAGGCCGTGCTTTTTCTTGAACTTGTCGTGCGAGGCGACGGAATCGCGCGAGACGCCGACGACGACGGCGCCGGTCTTGCCGTAATCGGGGAACGAATCACGGAAGCCGCAGGCTTCGGCGGTGCAGCCCGAGGTGTCGTCCTTCGGATAGAAATAAAGGATCACCGGCTTGCCCCGCAGCTTGGCCAATTCGACGGTGCCGTTGCCGTCGGTCGGCATCGTGAAGTCGGGGGCCTCATCGCCGATAGTGACGCTCATTGCGGCCTCTCTCCTGTCGTCTTGTCGGTTGCTGCCGCGAGGCGGCGCGCCATCAGCCGGGCCGGCTGCGCAATCAGCCGCCGGAACCACCGCCGCACCCGGCCGCAAGCGGCAGTCATATCCGCGTCGAGCCGGGCAAAGTCAACCGCGCCGGCACAGCGCGCGAGGGTCGCGCCGGCCGGTCCGGCGAGCGCCGCCGGCGGCGGCACGCCCTCGAACAACAGCGCCAGCAAGCCGCGCAGATGGCGCAGCAGCGCCAAGGCTTCGCCCAGCTCGTGGGCGGCCTGCGGCGGCAGTATATGCGCCGCGCCGAGCGCCTGCAGCACCGTCTCGGTGTTGTGGTGCAGCAGCTGCGGCCGGCGCGCCGCCTCGCGCAGCAGCAGGTACTGCACGATGAATTCGAGATCGAGGAGACCGCCGGGGCGGTTGCGCAGGTCCCACGGCGAGGGACGCGGATGGCTGTCGGCAATGCGGCGGCGCATGTCGGCGACGTCGACGACGAGGCGGCCGGGATGGCGCGGCATCGTCAGCGCGGCGCGGATCGCCGCCGCGATGCCCTCGCGCAGCGCCGTGTCGCCGGCACCGTGAGCCGCGATCGGGCGCGCCCGCGTCAGCGCCATGTGCTCCCACGTCCACGCCGACTCGCGCTGGTATTGCGCAAAGGCGTCGAGGCTTGAGGCGATCGGCCCCGATTCGCCGGAGGGCCGCAGCCGCATGTCGACCTCGTAGAGGCGGCCCTCGGCGGTCGGTACGGTGATCGCCGAGATAAGGCGCTGGCCGAGGCGCGCGTAATAGGCCGGCGCCGGCAGTGGGCGCGGGCCGGTCGAGCCGGCGCTGTCGGCCATTGGACCATCGATCGGCCCGTCGTAGATCAGGATCAGGTCGAGGTCGGAGGCGAGGCTCATCTCGCGGCTGCCGAGCCGCCCCATCGCGACGACGGCGAAGGTGCCGCCCGGGACCTCGCCATGCGCCCGCGCCAGCTCGGCGGCGACCGCCGGCAGCAGCGCCGCAACCGCGGTCTCGGCGATGTCGGCAAAGGCGCTGCCGGCTTCGCCGCCGTCGATCGCGCGGCGCAGCAGCTGGACGCCAACCTGGAAGCGGCGCTCGTCGGCCCAGCGGCGCAGCAGGTCGAGCGTCTCCTCGTAGTGCCGCGCCGGACCGAGCAATGAAGCGACATCCGCCGCCAGCCCGGCGCGGTCCGGCAATGGCGCCGAGAACTCCGCCGTCAGCACTGCATCGAGCAGGATCGGCCGCGCCGCCAGCCGCTCGGCCAACAGCGGCGCCTGCGCCATGATGTCGGCGACCAGCGCGATCAGCCCGGGGTTGGCGTGGAACAGCGAAAACAGCTGCACTCCGGCCGGCAGGCGCGACAGGAACTCGTCGAAGCGCAGCATGGCGGTGTCGGGGTGCGCAGTGGCGCCGAAGATCTTCAACAGCTCGGGCACCAGTTCGGTGAGGATCTCGCGCGCCCGCTGGCTGCGGGTGGCGCGCATCCTTCCGTGGTGCCAGGCGCGCACCATCGCGGCGATGCGCGGCGGCTCGGCAAAGCCCAGCCGCGTTAGGGTCGCCAGGGTCTCGGGATCGTCCTCGGCGCCGGTGAAGACGAGGTTCCCCGGGCCGGCGAGGCTCGGCGCCTCCTCGAACAGGTCGGCATAGATGCGCTCGACCGAGCCGAGGCAGGCGCGCAGTTCACCGACGAAGGCGTCCGTCTCGGCATAGCCGAGGAATGTCGCCAACGCCGCGATGCCGGCGGGGTCCGGCGGCAGGCGATGCGTCTGGGCGTCGTCCTTCATCTGCAGCCGGTGCTCGACGCGGCGCAGGAACCGGTAATCGGCGATCAGCGTCTCGGCGGTGCTGGCGTCGATGCGGCCGGCGGCGGCGAGCCGGCGCAGCGCCTCGCAGGTCGGCGCGACGCGCAGTTCGCGCAGGCGCCCGCCCCAGATCAGCTGCTGCGTCTGCGCGAAGAACTCGATCTCGCGGATGCCGCCGCGGCCGATCTTGATGTCGTGCCCCTCGATGGCGATTCGGCCGCCGCCCTTGTGGGCGTGGATCTGCCGCTTGATCGAATGGATGTCGTCGATCGCCGCGAAGTCGAGGTTGCGGCGCCAGATGAAGGGCTGCAATTCGGCGAGGAAGCGGGCCGCCGCGGCGCGGTCGCCGCCCACCGGGCGGGCCTTGATCAACGCCGCCCGCTCCCAGTTCTGGCCGACCGTCTCGTAATAGGTCAGCGCCGCCGCGACAGACATTGCCGGCGGCGTCGATCGCGGATCCGGCCGCAACCGCAGGTCGGTGCGAAAAACGTAGCCATCGCCGCTGCGCTCGTCGAGAATACGGACCATCTCGCGGGCGAGGCGGCTGTACACCGATTGGGCGTTGTCTTGGGAAAGTCCAGCAACCCCGGCCGCATCGTAAAGAAGGATCAGGTCGATATCGCTCGAATAGTTGAGCTCGCCGCCGCCGAGTTTGCCCATCGCCAAGACGATGAGGCCGCTACCCGGCTCGGGATCGTCGATGTCGAGCCCGGCAACGGCGCCGCTGGCAGTCGCCGCGCGCAGCAAGTGGCGCACCGCGGCGCCGATCGCCGCGTCGGCGAACCGGCTGAGCGCCGCCATCTGCCGCTCGAGCGGCCACAGCCCGACTATGTCGGCGAGTGCGACGAGGAGCGCGACGCGGCGGCGAGCGACCCGCAGGCGCCGCATCAACATCGCCTGATTTTCGCCGCTATCGGCGTGAGTCTCGGTGGCTGCGGCAATCGCGTCAAACAGCGGGTCGGCGCCTTCCTCGATGAGACGGGTCAGAAAATCCCATTCCGCCGCGGCCGCCCCGCCGAGGAACGGGCTGTTGCCGAACAGCGCGGCGAGCAGCCGCTTTCCGGCCGGAGTCGCGCTCCAGGCGCGCGCGGCGGCGGCGCGGGCGCCGTCGGCCGCCTCGCTGAGGGCTGCGTCCCAGGCCGCGCGGCCGAGCTCGAGCAGGCGCTCGTCGGCCGGCAACGGCAGGCCTTCACCGTCGGGGGAGAGGTGCGATAACAGTTTCACCGGATGAGCTCGACGCCGCCGGCGACACTCACCCGCTGGCCGGCCCCGGTCAAGACCCGGTAATGCCGGCGCTTGTGCTTGTGCCCGCGCCGGCGCCAGCGGCGCGGCGCTGGCATCGGCACCGCCGCGCGGCCCGGCATGTCGGCCGTGGCGCGCACCATCTGCTGCGGTGGTTCGGCTCGCTGGCGGCGGTGCTGATCCTGGTGGCGCTGGTTGCGATCTGGCGGCTGCTGCAGGGTCCGATCGAGCTGAACTGGCTGGCCCCCTATGTCGAGGCGGCGTTCGATCGCACCGGGATGGGCGTCAAGGTAGCGGTGTCGGGCGTGCGGTTCGGGCTCGATCAGACGACGCAGCAGCTCGACCTGCGGGCCACTGGGGTGCGCGTGTCGCTGCGGGACGGCGCGCCGTTGGCGAGCTTTCCCGAGATGGCGACGAGTTTTGCGCTGGGGGCGCTGCTGCGCGGCCGGCTCGAGCCGACCAAGGTGGTCGTCGAGCGGCCGGTGCTGCACCTCGTGCGCGACAAGAGCGGCGCCGTCAGCGCACAGATCAGCTCGGGCAAGGATGCCGCGCCCAGCCTCGGCCCGCAGATGTTGGAGACGCTGGCCGGGCCGCGGGCGGCGGATGCCCCGCTCGGGCTGTTGCGCGAGCTCAACATCCGCGGCGCCACCGTGAGCGTCGAGGACGAGGCGAGCGGCCAATCGTGGCAGGCCGACCGGGTCGATCTCTCGGTCGTGCGCAGCGCCAAGGGGGTGCGCGGCGATTTCTCGCTGGCGGTGCCGCTCAACAACAGCCTGCCCGAGGCGCACGCCTATTACCGCTACTTCGCCGACCGCCAGGTGCTCGACGTCGATCTCTCGATCGATGGTGTCGAGCCCGACGACATCCCGCCGCTGATCCCGGAACTGGCGCAATTGCAGCACCTGCATGCGCCGGTGTCCGGCACGCTGCGCAGCCGCATCGATCTGGCGCATCGTCAGGCGCTGGGGTCGCGGCTCGACCTGGCTCTCGGCAAGGGGAGCCTGCACAGCGAGTGGCTACCGAGCGGCAGCGTCGGGCTGGAGCAGGGCGAGGTGCATCTCGTCTACGCCCCCGAGGCCTCCGAGGTGCGCCTCGAAAAAATCAGGCTCGATCTTGGCGGCGGCGCCGAGCTGGTGGCCGCCGGGACGCTCGACGGCGTCCGCTACGAGTTGATCGCGGCGCCGCGCGAGGCTCGCCCGGCAGCGCATGTCACCGCGAGGTTGACGGGAGCGCTGCGGCATCTGCCGACAGGGCGGCTCGGCGAGCTGTGGCCGCAGAAGTTCGCCGCCGGCGGCCGCCGCTGGGCGCTCGCCAACCTGCATGGCGGCGTCCTCGACGAGGCGGCATTGCAAGTCGCGCTCGACCTCGATCCGGCCTCCTACACCGCGAACCTTGCCCAGGCACATGGCAGCCTTCGCTATCATGACGTTACGGTCAATTATTTCACCGGTCTGCCGATGGCCCACAATGTCGGCGGCACGGCGGTATTCGCCGGCAAGCGGCTCGATTTCATCCCGACCTCCGGCGAAGTCGGCGGCATCAAGCTGAGTGGCGGCACATTGCAGATCACCAACCTCGGAGAAGGGGCCGAGTGGCTGACGATCGACCTCGGGCTGGGGGGGCCGCTGCAGGAGGCGCTCGATATCATCGACGCCAAGCCGCTGCGCTATGCGCATGCGATCGGCATCGATCCGGCGCAGGTCGCCGGCCGCACCGACGTGCAGCTGCATTTCCGCTTCCCGCTGCTTGCCGCCCTCAAGCTCGACCAGATCGAGTACGGCGCCAAGGCGACGGTTACCGGCGGGCAGATCGGCAAGGTCGCGCTCAACCGCGGCTTGAGCGAGGCCAACCTGGCGCTCGACCTGACGCAGGCGGGGGCGCAGCTGCGGGGCAACGCCAAGTTCGACGGCACGCCGGCGAAGCTCGAGGCCAGCGTGCCGTTCCACGCCAGAGGCGGCCCGAAGGGCGTCTACAAGATCGCGCTGAGGCTCGATGCCGCAGCGCAGCACCGGCTCGACCTCGACCTCGCACCTGACCGCATCAAGGGGCCGATCGCCGCCGACGTGACCTATCTGGCGCTGGCGCCCGGGCGCGGCGAGGCGACGGCGCTGCTGGATCTGCGCGAGACGGCGCTGGCGATTTCCGAGGCCGGCTGGAAGAAGCCTCCCGACCAGCCGGGCTGGGCAAAGATCGTTCTCGATCTCGACAGCGACAAGATCAGCCGCATCTCGCAGGTCGAGGTCAAGGCGCCGGGGCTCGACGGAAACTTCACGGCGGAGTTCAGCCCCGACAAAAAGCATATCGAGCGCGTCGACATTGCCCGCCTGGCGGTCGGCGACAGCGAGGTCAGCGGCACCGTCAGACGGCACGGCGCCGGCTGGATGGCCGACATCCACGCGCCGCGGATCGACGCCCAGAAGCTGCTGAAGGACGCCGCCAGCGGCACCCCCTCGGCCGCCAGCTCGCCGCCGCTCGCGGTCAGCGCTCGCGTCGACCATCTCGTGCTCGGGCCGCAGCGCGAGCTGCAGGGGTTGACCGCGAACCTCGTGCGCAGCGGCGGCATCTGGCAATCGGGCCGCCTCGACGGCCGCTATGTCAACGGCCACCGCCTGTCGCTGCGCTTCGGCGAGGAGGACGGCCAGCGCCTCTTGTTCCAGACCGACGATTTGGGCGCCATGCTGCGCGCCTTCGACATCGCCGACGGCATCGTCGGCGGCAAGCTCACCGTCGACGGGCAGTTGACGCAGGTGGGCGGCAAGCGCTCCTTGAGGGCGCACGTCGAGGGGGAGAATTACACCCTCGTGCAGGCGCCGGTGATGGCGCGCATCCTCGCCCTTCCGTCCTTTACCGGGGTCGCCAGCATGCTGTCGGGGGCGGGACTGCCGTTCGCCGGCGTGCGCGGGGATGTCAGCTATAGCGGCAGCGTGCTGACGATCAAGCGGCTGTTGGCGTTCGGCGAGTCGCTCGGCGTCACCGCCGATGGCTGGCTCGACCTCGACCGCGATTGGCTCGAACTGCACGGCACCGTCGCACCGGCCTATATGCTGAACTCAATGGTCGGCCACGTGCCGGTGCTCGGCCCGCTGCTTGGCGGCGGCTCGCAGGGATTGTTCGCCGCCAACTACCGCCTGTCGGGCGCGAGCGGCAATCCGCAGGTCATGGTCAACCCGCTGAGTGCGCTTGCCCCCGGCATCCTGCGCCAGCTGTTCGACCCGATCGTCGGCCTGCCGGCGGCAGCGCAGCAATAGCGCCAACGGGCGCGGGAGCGGTTGCACGAGCACGTCATGGCCGGGCTTGACCCCGGGCGAAGCCCGGGGATGACGGATTAGCGGCGGGTTGCTCGAACCACAAAACCTAGGCGAAGGCCGGCATCACCTCGCGGGCGAACGTGCGCAGGTGGTCGCGGCGGCCGGCGAAGTCCATCACCATGACGTATTCGAGGCCGCCTTCCTGCAGCCGCTTGAGGCGGCGGATGATCTCCTCCGGGCGGCCAATCAGTGCGTCGCGCTCGGTCAATTCGTCCATCTCCCGCCGTGACAGCGGCTTGCGCGGGCGCCCCAAGGTCGGCGCTTCGCCGGTCGGCGACAGCGAGAGTTGCTGCACGTTGGCCATGAACTTGGCGCGCAAGTCACGCGCTTGTTCGCGCTCGTCGTCGTTCATCGCGATGTGCAAGGCGCGGGTGCAGCCGACCCGCGCCGGGTCGAAGGGGCGGCCCTGCGCCTCGACGGCGCGACGATAGATCGCAATGCCCTCGGCCACCGTGTCGGGCCCGCCCCCCTGCCCGAGCAGCAGGTTGAAGCCGTTGTCGGCGGCGTAGCGGATCGAGTTCGGGCTTTGTGCGCCGACCCACAGCGGCGGATGCGGCTTCTGCACCGGCGCCGGCTCGATCACCACGTCCTCGTAATGCCAGTACTTGCCGTGATGCGAAAAGCGGCCCGGCGTTGTCCACGCCTTGCGCAAAAAGGCCACGGTCTCCTGGTAGCGCTCCTCGGCCTCCGCCATCGGGATGCAGAAACCGTGAAACTCGCCCCAGCGATAGCCCTTGCCGATGCCGAAATCGAAGCGCCCGTTCGACAACAGGTCGAGCGTCGCGGCCTGCTCAGCAAGCAACGCCGGGTTGTGCCACGGCAACACCAAGACGGCGGTGCCGAGCCGCAGCGTCGAGGTCTTGGCGGCAAGATAGGTCAGGAAACCGAGCGTCGAGGAGACTTGGCCGAAACCGGTGAAATGATGCTCGACCAGGAATACGCTGTGAAAGCCGAGCGCCTCCGCCTCGCAGATGTACTCGACATAGTCGGTGTAAATCTGGCTGTCGCTCGCCTGCTCGCCGGGATCGGTGCGGGCGCCGCCGAACAATCCAAACCGCATGGCCTTCCTCTCCGCCGTCGCCGTCAGCCGACCGGACTGGCCGGGCGCGTCAATACAGGCATTGATACCGCGGCTTCCGCCGTTAATCGATGCTGCTGATGTGGCGCTACCTGACCGATTTCGGCGACACGGCGATGACCGTGCCGTTGGCGGTGCTGACCACCGGCGTTCTCGCCGCCACGAGGCAGCAGCGGCTGGCACTGGCCTGGGGAGCGGTCATCCTCGCGTGCGCCGGCGTGACGGGGGCGCTGAAGCTGTCGTTTCGGGTGTGCGGCTACCCGCTCGGCGCCAGCATGATGAGCGCCAGCGGCCACACCGCGATGAGCATCGCCGTCTATGGCGGCATCGCCGTCGTCGTCGGCAGCACGCTCGGCCCTGCGGCGCGGGCGGCGCTGTCCCTCGGCACTGCGGTCTTCACGCTGGGGATCGCGGTGTCGCGAACGATCGCCGGCTTTCATACGCCGCTCGAGGTGGTGGTCGGCTTCGGGGTGGGCCTCGCCGCGCTCCTCGCCGCCATCGTCGCGGTGCGCCGCTGGCGCCCGGCGGAGCTGCCGCTCGGATGGCTGCTGGCCGGCGCACTCGTCGTCTTCCTGGTGTTCCATGGCACGCGCTGGCCGGCCGAGCAGGCGATCGGATACGTGTCGCGCTGGCTCGAGCTGCTGCGCCCGCTGTGCACCTGATGTTGCGCCATCGCAACCGCCGTACCCTCAATCGTGGCGAAAGCGGGTCCCGGCTTTTCGCCGGTACAGCCCTCGATCGGCCGACGGCCATTGCCAGCGCGGCGGCGGCGCGCCAATCTCTGTCGCGACAGCATCGGAGGCGTTGCCATGGCCGCTGACGACCACCATTCGCATGACCATCACGGGTCGGAACTCTCCGACCTGCAATTGCGGGTGCGCGCGCTCGAGACGATCCTGACCGAGAAGGGTTATGTCGATCCGGCCGCGCTCGACCAGATCATCGAGGCGTGCGAGACCAAGATCGGCCCGCACAACGGCGCCCGCATCGTCGCCAAGGCGTGGGCCGACCCGGCGTTCAAAGCGCGGCTCTTGGAGGACGCGACGGCGGCAGTCAACGCCGAGGGCTTTGTTAGCCCGGTCGGCAGCCATCTGATCGCGCTGGAGAACACGCCCAAGACGCATCACATCGTCGTCTGCACCTTGTGCTCGTGCTATCCGTGGGAGGTGCTGGGACTGCCGCCGGTCTGGTACAAATCGGCGCCCTACCGCTCGCGCGCGGTGATCGACCCGAAGGGCGTCTTGGCCGAGTTCGGCGTCAAATTGCCGCCCGAGACCGAGATCCGCATCTGGGACTCGACCGCCGAGACGCGGTTTCTCGTCATCCCGATGCGCCCCGCCGGCACCGACGGCTGGAGCGAAGAGCAGCTGGCGAACCTGGTGACGCGGGACAGCATGGTCGGCACCGGCCTCGCGAAGTCGCCCGCAAACGATCAAGGCAGGTCGGCGCGATGAGCAACACGATCCACGACATGGGCGGCATGCACGGCTTCGGGCCGGTCGTCGCCGAGCCGCACGAGCCGCCGTTTCACGAGGCCTGGGAAGGCCGCGTCCTGGCGATGCAGCGAGCAATGGGCTTCACGCGCCTGTGGACCATCGACGGCGGCCGCGCCTCGCTCGAAACCCTGCCGCCGGTGACCTACCTCGCCTCGTCCTATTACGAGCGCTGGTTCCTCGGCCTCGAAAAGCGCGTCGTCGCGCACGGCCTTGTCGGCGAGGACGAGATCGCCGCCGGCCGCTCGCTGCGGCCTGGAGTCAGGCTCAACCGCAAGCTGACGGTCGAGGACGTGCCGCGCACCCTGACCCGCGGCAATTTCGAGCGGCCGGCCGCGGGCTTGGCGCGCTTCAAGGCAGGCGACCGGGTGCGGACCCGCAACATCAACCCGGCGACGCATACTCGGCTGCCGCGTTACGCTCGCGGCAAGTCGGGGCTCGTCGAGGCGGTGCGCGGCGTTCACGTCTTCCCGGACAGCGCCGCGACCGGCGCCGGCGACGACCCGCAATGGCTCTATACCGTCGTGTTCACGGCGCGCGAATTGTGGGGCGAGGCAGCCGATCCGGAGGTGAAGGTATCGATCGAGGCTTTCGAACCCTATCTTAACCCAGCATGAGTGATCCTCTCGGCGGTCTGCCTAAGGAACTCGCCGACGCCGTGCCGAGCCTGCCACGCGATCCGGAGGGCGGGCCGGTGTTCGACGAGCCATGGCAGGCGCAGGCCTTTGCGATGACGCTGGCGCTGCATCGGCGGGGCCTGTTCGGCTGGCCGGAATGGGCAGCGGCGCTGGCGGCCGAGATCAAGCGCGCCCAGGCGGCGGGCGACCCCGACAGCGGCGACACCTACTACCACCATTGGCTGGCTGCGCTCGAACGCCTGCTCGGCGAGAAGGGGATCGCCGATCCGGCGATGCTCGCCCGCTACCGCGACGCCTGGCATCACGCCGCCGATCGCACCCCGCACGGCACCCCGATCGAATTGCACTCTGACGATTTTCCCCGCCGATAAGCGAGAGGGGGCGGCGCCTTGGATTCACAGCTCGGGCTTGCGACCCACGACAAAAAACTGCCCGCCAAGCAGTTTCCACATCAGCGGCACCTTGAGGTACGCCTGCACCAGCCGAGGATGTTGCGGAAGAGCGCTTTTCGTCGTGTAGGGCAGGAACCGATCGATAACCAGATCAACATCGAAACCGCTGATCGCCAGGCCCTCGGCTATTGCGGCGTCCGTCAGCGGCAAATGGTGGTCGAAGAAATCCCAATAAGCGCCACCGACGCAGCGAATGTTGGGGCCGAGGGCAAGAAAGCGGCCGCCGGGGCGGAGCACGCGATAGACTTCGGCGAACACCTGACTGAGGGTTGCTTTGTCGGGTAGGTGCTCAAGGAAATTCGAGGTAAAGACTATATCTATAGCATCATCGCCGATAACAGGGCCCAGGTCAGTCGCGGGCACGGCATGAAATTCGATATCGCTCCTCAGGAAGCGCGGCGTATCAGGATTAAGGTCGATTCCGTGCTTCTTGCCGGCCTCGATATTGTTGAGGAATTCACCATAGCCGCAGCCAAGGTCAAGAATAACATCATCGCGGTCGACGTAGTTCTGAAAAAAATCGCGGCACAAGACGCGCCAAATTTTATACTTGTTGGTCAGCTCCGCGTCGTTGAAGCGGTGGCGATACAGCGTTGCCAACTTGTTCATGACAGCCTTTGAGCCTCCCCCGTGCCGCCTCCCGCGCCGCCGTCAGCGGAATATGGTCGAAATCGTTCATCACCCGCGCCGACGGGAAAAACCGGGCCGCTTCGGCAGCGATGTCGGCCGGATCGTAGCGGCCCGAAATGTGCGTCAGGTAGAGCGCCCCGACCCCGGCCGCGGCAGCAAGCTTGCCGGCCTGCGCCGCCGTCAGGTGCGCCCGCTCCGCGGCCAGTGCGGCGTCGGCTTCGAGAAAGGTCGCCTCGATCACCAGCGCGTCTGCCCCCGTCACCGCCGGCACCAGCGTCTCGACCTCCTCCGCATCCCCGACGACGGCGAGGCTGGTGCCGGGGATCGCCTCGCCCAGCACCATCTCCGGCTCAATGCTGCGGCCGTCCGGCAACTTTACCGATTCGCCGGCGGCGAGGCGCGCCCGCAATGGCCCGGACGGTACGGCGAGCGCCTTCAGCCGCGCCGCGTCCATGTGTCGCCGCGGCGGCGTCTCGAAGCGGTAGCCGAGGCTTTCGGTGCCGCGATGCCGCACCGGGAAGCAGTGGATGGTGTAGCCGCGCCCGGTCAGAACCGGCCCCGGCGACAGCGCGACGAGGGAGAGCGGCAGGGGCGCCTGCCGCTGCGGCCACAGGCCGCTCAGGTAGCGGTCGACCAGGGCGATTGTCTGACCGCTGCCGCAGATCGTCAGAGGCTCGCGCAGGTCGAACAGGGCGAGCGAGGCGATGAGGCCGGCGAGCCCGAGCACGTGGTCGAGATGGGCGTGCGTCAGGAGGACATGCTGGAGCCGGCGAAACCCGGTCCCGGCATGATGCAGCTGGCGCTGCGTCCCCTCGCCGCAATCGACGAGAAAGCGGTCGCTGCCGGCACTCACCAGCAACGCCGGCAGGCCGCGTTTGGCCGAAGGCGTAGTGGCGGCGGTGCCGAGAAAGGTCAGCTCGAACATGCCCAGTCAACACCTCGCAGCGGTCGTTTCGACCGAGTAAGCGTCCGGCGTTTGGGATTGCTTCGTCGCGCCGCTCCTCGCAATGACAATGAGGGTGTCATTGCGAACGCAGCGAAGCAATCGCGCTCGGCCTCGGCACCCTTCACAGAGTGGAGCGGTGCGATTAGGTTAGATCGTTTCCCGATAGGATCGTGCCATGGCTTTTCTCGCCGACCGTCTCGCTCGCGTAAAGCCCTCCCCGACGATGGCGATCACGGCGCTCGCCACCGAATTGAAGGAGGCCGGGCGCAACGTCATCGCGCTGTCGCAGGGCGAGCCCGATTTCGATACGCCCGCGAATATCCGCGAAGCCGGCATCGCCGCGATCAACCGCGGCGAGACGCGCTATACCGTGTTCGACGGCCGCGTCGAGCTGAAGCGGGCGATCTGCGGCAAGTTCAAGCGCGAGAACGGCCTCGACTACGAGCCGCAGCAGATCACCGTGTCGAACGGCGGCAAGCAGGTGCTGTACAACGCGATGGTGGCGACATTGTCGCCCGGCGACGAGGTGGTGATCCCGGCTCCCTACTGGGTCTCCTATCCCGAGATGGTGCTGCTGTGCGACGGCGAGCCGGTGCCGGTGACCTGCTCGCAGAATAACGGCTTCAAGATGCGCCCCGAGGATCTCGACGCGGCGATCACGCCGAAGACCAAGTGGCTGATCCTCAATTCGCCGTCGAACCCGTCCGGCGCCGCCTACACCGAAGGCGACCTGAAGGCGCTCGCCGAGGTGCTGCTCAAGCACGAGCATGTCTGGGTGATGACCGACGACATGTACGAGCACCTCGTCTACGACGACTTTGCATACAGGACGATCGCCCAGGTCGAGCCGCGGCTCTACGAGCGGACGCTGACCGTCAACGGCGTCTCCAAAGCCTATTGCATGACCGGCTGGCGCATCGGCTATGCCGGCGGGCCGCGCCAATTGATCCGGGCGATGGGGGCGGTGCAGTCGAACTCGACCGCCAATCCGTGCTCGATCAGCCAGGCGGCCGCGATCGAGGCGCTCAACGGGCCGCAGGACTTCATCCCGGTGCATGCCGCCAAGTTCAAAGAGCGCCGCGACCTCGTCGTCGACTGGCTGAACCGGGTGCCGGGCCTTTATTGCCCGCGGCCCGAGGGCGCCTTCTACGTCTACCCGTCCTGCGCCGGGCTGATCGGTAAAAAGACGCCGGACGGCCGGGAGATCGCGAGCGACGAGCATTTCGTGCGCTACCTGCTCGAAACCGAGGGGGTGGCGGTGGTGCACGGCTCCGCCTTCGGGCTGGCGCCGCATTTCCGCATCTCCTACGCCACCTCGAACGAGGAATTGCGCGAAGCCTGCACCCGCATCGAGCGCGCCTGCCGCGCCCTGCAATAGGGCGGGGCGCCCACTCGCCCTAACGACACCCGGACCCGTTCGCGCACCTTGAGCGGTCATCGCGAGGAATTGTTCCGCTCCGACAATCTGCTGGTAAGGCAGGTCGGCGGGTTCGGCAGCGAGCGGCTGGTGGTCACGTTCCTGCCGTTCAACGAGGCCGGGCGGCGCGAGAGCGAAGGCTTCGGCGAGCGCTTCTTCGCGACGCGCGGCGTCGACGCCATCCATGTCATCCCGGTCGACAACAGCTGGTACCAGTACCCCGAGCTGCCGGCGGCGGCGGCCCTGGTCAAGCGCATCGCGGCCGGCTATCGCCGCGTCATCACCTACGGGTCGAGTATGGGGGCCTATGCAGCGATCCGTTTCGGCGGCCTCGTCGGCGCCGCCGACGCGCTGGCGCTGTCACCGCAATTCTCGATCGATCCGCGCGTCGCACCGTTCGAGGCGCGGTGGCCGGGCGAGGCGGCGAGCATCGACTACGTGCTGGAGCGGCGCTTCCCGCCGCCCTTCGTCAAACGCGCCTTCATCGTCTACGATCCGCATAGCAGCGATCACGCGCATGTCGAGCTCTACCGCCCGTCGACGCCGCTCGTCGAGCTGCCGGTCATCAACGCCGGTCACCTTGCGACGTGGATCCTGTCGGATCTGGGCCTGCTCGAGCGCCTCGTTTTCGGCGTGCTGGCGGGCCAGATTGACGCGGCGGGCTTCATTCGCGAGATGCGGCGGCGCCGGCGCGAATCCTCCTGGTACCTCCTGGGCTTGTCGGAGCGGGTGCGCGACCCGCAAACACGCCTGGCGCTGACCCGGCGGGCCTGCGATATGGTGCCGCCGGAGCCGACCCACCTCTTGATGCAGGCGATCGCCCTCGTCGAACTGGGCCGGCTGCCGCAGGCGCTGGCGGTGTTCAACCGCGCCCACGCGCTCATTCCCGGCAGCCCGCAGATGCGGGCCTACGGGACCTACCTGCTGGAACTGGCGGGCGACATTGCCGCCGCCGCGAGCGTGCTGCGCCAGCTGATCGCCGACCAGCCGATCCTGGCGACCCCGCATGGCGCCAAAGCGGACGAGCTGGCAACCCGAGCCGCAGCCGCGCAGGCTTGGCGCACCCGATTGCAGCGACGACTTGCCGCCGCGGTGCCGCTGAAGCCATGCCGCGGCCGCCGGCTGCGTCGCCCGACCCTCGGCAACGTGGCGCCGCGCCCGGCAAAGCCTGCCGATGGTACGGCTTGGCCGGCTGTTTTGCCGGACATGGCGTTCGACGTCGTGCTGATCGGCGACGACCTCGTCCGGGGGTGGGACGAGCGGTTCTGGTACCCGCTGCGCGTTCTCAATCTCGGCTGCGACGGCGACGCCATCGGGCATTTGCTGTGGCGGCTCGACCGGCTGCGACGGCCGATCGCTGCCCGCATTGCCATTGTTGCCGCCGGCTCGGCGGATCTGCGGCACGGCATGGCGGCGGAGGTGATCGTCGGCGGCCTGCGCGCGATCGCGCAGCGGCTGCGCGACAAGGCTCCCTCGGCCTGGCGCATCGTGCTGGAGCTGCCGCCCGGGGCCGCTGCCGCCGCCGATGCCGCCGCTGGCCGGGAGAGCGAGCGGGCGCGGGTCAACGCGGCATTGCACCGCGAGACGCTGTTCGCGACGTCGAGTACGGCGGCATTCGGCCAGTGGCTGGCCGGCTCTGACGACGATGCGGCGGCCGCGGCGGTCGCCGCGGAGCATTTCGGCGAGGCGTCGCAGCCGCGCGTGCAGGGTTACCGCATCCTGACCCAGGCGCTGCTCGAAGCGCTCGACGGCGTCCTCCCGGCGAGTGATATCGAGGATGACGCGGCGAACGTCGATGGCCACGACGCGATAACGGCGCCTGCGGCGTTGGCCGGGTAACTGCAGCCGTTCCGGAGACTCTCGATGCCGATGTTGCGTTCCGCATCGTTTCGCGCCGCCGCGGCGGCCGCTGCGCTCATCGCGTTGTCGGTGGCGCCCGCCGTTGCCCAGCCGTGGGTCCTCTCGCGCTCGCCGGACGCCAT
This sequence comes from Thiohalocapsa sp., assembly GCA_050257895.1. Lineage (GTDB taxonomy): Bacteria > Pseudomonadota > Alphaproteobacteria > ATCC43930 > CGMCC-115725 > DATARH01. The sequence goes on along the minus strand of JBLMXS010000392.1, from coordinate 16,818 downwards.
CAGGATGCGCTGGTACGGCGACACTACTAGCGAAGCGCAGGCCCGTGGATTGGCCGGCGCCTATTGCGGCGCGAGCGGCCGCGCGGCCCGGCTGGCGACAATCGAACAGGACGGCAGCGCCGTCGTCGCCAGCTATCGCTGCTTTTGAAGCGACCCCTTACCGATTGAGATTCCGATTGCCTCGCTTCCGGCGGCGCGCCACGATCCTGGCATATAACCCGGCCGCCGGCAGGTGAGCGGCCGCACGCCGTCCTGAGTGGAGGATTTCGATGCCTGATGCCCCCCGCTGTGCCGCCCTCGTCGGTCCCTATCTGTCCGGCAAGACGACGCTGCTCGAATCGCTGCTGTTCGCGGCCGGGGCCACCACCCGCCGCGGCAGCGTGCGCGACGGCAACTCGGTCGGCGATCATGCCGCTGAGGCGCGGGCGCGGCAGATGTCGACCGAGATCAACGTCGCCAATGCGAGTTTCCTCGGCGATCCGTGGACGATCCTCGACTGCCCCGGCTCGGTCGAGCTCCTCTACGAGGCGCAGCAGGCGATGCTGGTGGCCGACGTCGTCGTCGTCGTGTGCGAGCCCGAGGTCGAGCGCGCGATCACGGTCAGCCCGCTCTTGCGTTTCCTCGATCGCAACAACATCCCGCACATGCTGTTCATCAACAAGCTCGACGCTGCCAATGCGCGGGTGCGCGACGTACTGGCGGCATTGCAGTCGGTCTCTGAGCGGCCGCTGGTGCTGCGCCAGGTGCCGCTGCGGGGCGGCGAGTCCGAGATCACTGGCTATGTCGACCTGGTCAGCGAGCGCGCCTACCGCTATCGGCCGGGCCAACCCTCCGATTTGGTCCCGCTGCCCGAAGGTTTCTGGGACCAGGAGGGCGACACCCGCAGCAGCCTCGTCGAGAAGCTGGCCGATTTCGACGACGCGTTGCTGGAGCAATTGCTGGAAGACGTGCAGCCCTCGAAGGAGGAGATCTATAAGCACCTGACGCAGGATTTTCAGAAGAACCTGATCGTCCCGGTGTTCGTCGGCGCGGCCGGCCAGGATCACGGCGTACGCCGCCTGTGGAAGGCGCTGCGACACGAGACCCCCAGCGCCGCCGAGACGGCAGCCCGCCTCGGGATCGAGCCCACCGGCGAGCCGCTGGCCCAGGTCTTCAAGACCTATCACCTGCCGCATACCGGGAAACTGTCCTTGTCGCGCATCTGGCGCGGCTCGATCTCGGAAGGCAACGTCTTGAACGGCGTGCGGGTGGCGGGCGTCGTGCGGCTGGTCGGCGCCAATCATGAAAAGGTCAACACCGCCAACATGGGCGAGGTCGTCGGGCTGACGCGCATGGAGGAGATCCAGACTGGCGCCGTCCTGACGCCATCCGGCAAGGCGGCGGCGCTGCCGCAGCCCGAAAAGCCGCAGCCGGTCTATGGGCTGGCGATCCATGCCGAAAAGCGCGGCGACGACGTCAAGTTGACCGGTTCGATCGGCCGGCTGATCGAGGAGGACCCGACCCTCGAGCTGGAGCAGAACGCCGAATTGCGCGAAATGGTGCTGTGGGGCCAGGGCGACGTGCACCTGCAGATCGCGCTCGACCGGCTGCGCAACCGCCAGAACCTCGCCGTCGTCGGCCACCATGCCGCGGTGCCGTACAAGGAGACGATCCGGCGCGGCACGCAGCAGCACTCCCGCTTCAAGCGGCAATCGGGCGGGCACGGACAGTTCGCCGACTGCACCATCGAGGTGAAGCCGCTGCCGCGCGGCTCCGGCTTCACCTTCACCGACAAGGTCGTCGGCGGCGCCATCCCACGCAACTATATCCCAGCGGTCGAGGAAGGTGTCGTCGAGGCGCTGGTGCATGGGCCGCTCGGCTTCCCGGTGGTCGATCTCGCCGTCGAACTGCTGACTGGGCAGTTCCACGCCGTCGACAGCTCCGACATGGCGTTCAAGACGGCCGGCCGCCAGGCGATCCAGGAATCGCTGCCGAAATGCGAGCCGATCCTCCTGGAGCCGATCGACCTCGTGGAGATCTCGGTGCCGAACGCGTTCACGGCCCGCGTGCAGCGGCTGATCTCCGGCCGCCGCGGCCAGATCCTCGGCTATGATGCGAAGGATGACTGGCCGGGCTGGGACGTCGTGCGGGCCCACCTGCCGCGCAGCGAATTGCACGACCTGATCGTCGAGCTGCGGTCGCTGACGCTCGGCATCGGCAGCTTTGCCCGCCAGTTCGACCATATGGCCGAGCTGACCGGCCGCCCGGCGGAAAAAGTCATCCAAAGCCGCGCCCAGGACGCCGCGCAGTAACCCCATCTAGATCGTGTCGCGTCGCATCGTCCTCGCCGCGACGTCGGGAATCCACGACCACTGACACGCCGCCTGCCCCCGGACGACGTCCGGGGCAGGGTCCTGGTCCGTGCTTTCGCGGCGGTGACGGTTCTGGTTTCAATCGCAAGAGATCGGCTCTAGAAACCCCGCCACAGTCCCAGCGCCCGAGGAACCGCACCGCCTATGCTGCAATCATCATCGCCGCCCACCGCAGACCGTCAGAAGGTGCTCATCAACCTTGGCTGCGGCTGGCAGGGCGGCTCATGGCTTCCGGCACTGTTCAGCGGTTGGCGCGAGTTGCGGGTCGATGTCGATCCCGAGGTCTCGCCGGACATCATTGCCGACATCACCAACCTGTCGCCGATCGAGACCGGCATGGTCGACGCGGTCTGGTCCTCGCATTGTGTCGAGCACGTCTACCTGCACCAGGTGCGCCAGGCGGTGGCCGAGGCCTACCGCGTGCTGCGCGATGACGGTTTCTGGTGCCTGATCGTGCCGGACCTGCAGTCGATCGCGCATTACATAGCCAACGATCGGTTGCACGAGGTCATCTACCAGGCGCCGGCCGGGCCGGTGACGGCGCACGACATGCTGTTCGGGCACGGCCTGTCGGTGGCGCGCGGCCGCACCTCGATGGCACATCGCTGCGGCTTTACCCCGACCCTCCTGCTGCAGCAGCTGCAGACCGCCCCGTTCGCCGAGATCGTGCTGCGTCGCCGGCCCAACCAGGAACTCGCGGCGATCGCGCTGAAGCGGCCGTCAGAGAACAGCGGCGCCCGCGACGCCTTCCTGGCGTCGCTCGAGCTGTAAGGGCGTCGGGCTCCCTTTCGTCTTACAGCTCGGCGGCGACCTCGCGCAGCTGCGCGCGCAGCCAGATGACGGCCGGCTGATCGCCGTGCTCGCGATGCCAAAGCGACATCACCTCGAACGGCGGCGAGGGGTAGGGCGGCTCGAACAGCGTCAGGCGATATATCCCCATCAGCGTCGCCGCCAGCCGCCGCGGCAGCAGGGCGGCGATGTCGGAGCGGCTGACGACGGCCAGTGCCGCCAGATAATGCGGCGTCGTCACCGCGACATTGCGGCGCAATCCGCGGGCTGCCAGGGCGCCTTGCAGCAACCCGGCGTCGCTGCGCGTCACCAGCCGCTCGAGCCCGTGATCGACGACGTAGCCCTCGATCGCATTCTCGTCCTCGCCGGTGGCGGCGATCACCAGATGCGGCAGCTCAGCGAGCCGCTCCAATGTCAGCTCCTCGCCGGCCGCCGGATGGTCGCTCGACAGCACCCAGACGCGGGTCTCGCGCACCAACGCCTCGCTGGCCGCCCAATCGGGGACGCGGCGAAAGCTGCCGATCGCCAGATCGGCGCGGCCGCTGCGCAGCGTGTCGGCGACCCCGAGATTGGCCGGCAGCACGTTGAGCGAGGCGTGCGGCGCCGCCTCCCGCAGGCGCGCAATCAACGCCGGCACCAGCGTCGCGCCGGCATATTCGGTGCAGGTGATGGTGAAGCGGCGGTCGCTGCGCTCCGGCGCGAACTCGCTTGGTGCCAGCGCCAGCTGCAGCTGCAAGAGGCCCTGCCGCAGCCGCGGCGCGATCTCGGCCGCCCGGTCGGTGGGCTGCATGCCGTCCGGGCTGCGGACAAACAGCTCGTCCTTCAGCTCGTAGCGCAGCCGGTTCAGCGCATGGCTGATAGCCGATTGCGTCAGGCCGAGCCGCGCGCCGGCGCGCGTCGCGCTGCGCTCCTCGATCAGCGCCTCGAAAACCCGCAGCAGATTCAGGTCGAGATGGTCGAATGATCGAGGTGCATGTTCGACAACAGATAATTTCACTTGCCTCATTTTAGAGCTACACCTAGGTATAGGTCGCACCCTCGAATCGGAGTGATCATGCAGACGTTCGTAAGGAACCTCGTTCTCGGCCTTGGCCTCGTCTCCGCCATTGCGATCAGCGCCCAGGCCCAGACCACGCCGGTCGCTCCCGGCGACAGCATCGCCAATCTGCCCCCCGATGCCGCCCCGCTGGCTCCCGCGCAGGGGGATCTCGGGACGCAGGCGGTCGCACCGTCAGGCAACCTTGACGGTCCGGACCCGGGCAAGGGGTGGTACGCCAAGGAACAGCCGACCCATGCGGTTACCCCGTCGGCAGGATGGGAGGGACCGGACCCCGGCAAGGGCTGGTACGCCAAGGAGCAGCCGTCCCAGGCGGTGGCGCCGTCGCCGGCATGGGACGGACCGAAGCCGAACTGACCTCCCATCGAGGCGACAGCGCAGGCTGGCCACTCACGCGGCCGGCCTGACCGCAGCCGATATGCGTCGCATTCCTTTGATGAGGTTATCTCATCTAGCGAGCGCGAAAAATTCATTTGCAACATTCTCGTGGTTGCCGCACCTGTACGCAATCGGATGTGCTTGAAACTTTGGAGGTAGATGATGTCGACCTTGGTTAAATCGACGCTGCTCGGTGTGGGGCTGTTGGCCGGCATCGGGATCGCTGCGCATGCCCAATCGAGCAGCGTCGCGTCCCTGCCCCCGGTCGGCGCGACCCCGCCCGCCGCCACCGCCCCGGTCGGCCCGTCGGCCGCCCTCCCGGGCCCGAACCCCGGCAGCGGTTATTACGGCGGCACCGTCGCGCAGCAGGCGGAGGTGGTCCCGTCGCCGGCGTATATCGGCCCGAACCCCGGGCTGGGCTTCTACCAGACCAACGGCACCGGCAAGAATGCGCGGACGTTGTCTTACGCTCCGCATGAAGACCAAATGCATCCCTACACCGCCAATATCGGCCCGCGTCCGAACTGAGCCAGCGGACCGGATGGATTTGGGCCGGCCGCAGCTGCGGCCGGCCCTTTCCAATTTGTCAGCATTATGCACTCCCATCCTCGCCGGCGGTATGGCGCTACGGCGCTGCGGCGATGATGAACATGCGGCGGAACGGGAACAGCGTCTTACCGTCGCGCCGCGGCGGATAAGCGGCGGCGACCCGCTCGGCGTAGGCCGCCTCGAAGCGGCTCCTGTCCGGCCCATCGAGCGCTGCCAGCAGCGGCAGGAGCCAGGTTCCCTTGGTCCATTCCTTGACCGGGTTCGGGCCGTCGAGGACCTGCAGGTACTCGGTTTCCCAGATGTCGAGGCTGGCGGCCAGCGGCGCCAGCAGATCGTAGTAATAGTCCGGTGCGGCTACCGGAGACGGCCGCAGCAGCGGCTCAAGCCGCGTCCGCCAAGGCCCGCTTAATGCCGCCTCGGTGATCAGCGTGTGCGACGGCGCACCGAAATTGCGCGGCATCTGCACCGCAAAAATGCCGCCCGGCGCCAGCGATGCAAACAGAGCCGGCAGCAGCCGCTCGTGATCGTCGAGCCAGTGCAGTGCCGCATTCGAGTAGATGATCGAGGCCGGCCGTTCCGGCCGCCAGCCGGCGAGATCGGCCTGCTGCCATTCGATCCCGGGGTTCTCCTTCGCCGCCTTCGCCAGCATCTCGGCCGAGCCGTCGACCCCGACGACGCGCGCCGCCGGCCAGCGCGCCGCCAAGAGCCGCGTGACGTTGCCGGCGCCGGCGCCGAGATCGTAGACCAGCGCCGGCATCTCGAGATCGATGCGTTGCAACAGGTCGATCGCCGGGCGCAGCCGCGGTCCGGCGAATTTGAGGTATTGCGCGGGATCCCACGCCATCGTGCTCTGCCTCCTCCTCCTCAGGCCGGGTCCAGCGCTGAAACCCCGCTGCGGGCGCGCCAGCGCTGCGGACGGATGCCGGCCCGGTCGAGAAAATCGTCGAACTGCCAGCCGAGAAGGCTGCGCCTTGCCAGCGCCGGCCCGCTCCACGGGTCGAGCCCGGTCCACGGCAGGAACGGGCTGCGCCGGCCATAAGCCCAGATCTCGGCGCGCAGCGAGCGGCCGGCGCTGGGACCGCGGGCATGAAAGCCGAACGTGTCGGCGACCACCAGCGTGTTCGCCGGCACCGCCAACACCACCGGCTCCGGCAGCCCGAGCGATGCCAGCTCGGCGGCGGCGATGCGGAACGATCCCTGGCGTGTCTCCGGATTGGGCGCGTGCGCCGCGATGAGGCTCATCCGCCGCTCCCATTCGAGGCGCTGCGGCGTCAGCCGGTGCGACCCCGGCACATAGGTGAACGCCCCCGCGTCCGCGGCGACGTCGGTCAGAAACAGCCACGCCTTGACCGTCGGGTGGAAGGTGTCGGCATGCAGGGCCGCCTGCGGATCGGGAGCACCGTCGCAGGCATGCCGCAGGATCGTCTGGATCCACACGACCGGCGCCGCATCGCGGCTCCCGACATAGCGAATGAGGCCCCGCCATTCGGGGCAGCGCAGCAGCCGCCGCAACGCCGGCAGCGCCTGCAGCGTTGTTGTGTCGAGCGCGATCTTGCGCAGCAGCGTGTCGCCCTCGGCAACCTCCCGCAGCCGGCCGCGATAATCCCGTATCTCGGCGACGAGCGCGGCGAATTCGGCGGCCGGCAGAAAATCCCGCCGCATGACAAAGCCGTCGGCGGCGAAATCGCGGCGGTCCGCCTCCGACACCAACCCCTTAAGCCGTCGGCGGCGCCACTCGGCCAGACGATGCGCCAGCGACAGGCGGGCGACATGCAAGCCGCGGCGATTGAGGCCGTAGCTGCCGATCAGCCGGTTGCGCTCGAACGACTTCGCCGACGTCAGCAGCTGTGCCGCCCATAGCGGCGTCATCGCCGCTTGGGCGAGCGGCGCCAGGATCTGCGCGTTCACGGCTGCATCAATCTCCGACGCCCGACTGCCCCGGCACCGGCGTGCCCTCACTCGCCTCGCGGATCGGGGCAGCGCGCGGCGTCAAGCTGTGCCGCATCGCCTCGCCCAACCGCGCCACCAGCGCCGGCAGCAGCCGCGTTGCGAACCGGCCGGCACCGGGAACGGCTACGCTGCCGCGACCTCGCCGGGCGGCGCGGATGAGCCTGGCCGCCACGCGATCGGGCTCCTCCTCGGTCAGATGCGGAGCTCGCAGCCGGGCCGCCGCGCTCACCGCACTTTGCCGGATCGCCGCCAGCGTCACGGTCACGCCGCTGCCGCGCAATTGCCGCCGCACCGCCGCGGCGACTTGGCCACCCGCGGCGCCGTCAATTGTGAGGCTGCCGATGGCGTCCAGCGCGGTGCCCGGCATCAGCCCGACGCGCGGGTCGACGAGCAGCACCTCGCCGCGCCGGCGCTGCCGCATCGATGCGAGGATGGCGGCCACCGGCTTCGGTGGAGCGGCGAATTCGACGGACGGCATCACCACCAGCGCCTCGACCGGCGGGCCGCGCTCCAGGGCTGCCAGCGCGTCCTCGGCGGCGGCCGCATCGCCGGCGGGAAGCGTGAAGATTTCCACCGCGGCGCCGCGCTGTCGGCAATCGTCGGCGACACCGCCCGGCATTGTCCGTTCGACATCGACCAGGCAAAGCCTGACCCCCGGCTCGGCATAGGCGCGCGCCAGCGCCGCCGCCACCGCGCCGGAGAGGCCGGCGATGACGATCGTCCGCGCCGGTTCGCGCGGCAGCCGCGCCATCTGCTCGGCCGCCGCGAGCGCCGGTAGCTTGTAGAGCCCCTGTTCCAGCCGTTCGACAAAGCCGGCAATCGCGCAATCCTGCGAATCGCGCTTGTAGTAGCCGCCCTTGACCTGCGTCGTCCCGACCAGGGCGCGCAGGAAGTCGTCGAGCAGCGCCGGCTCGGGCGGCGGCGGGTGGTGCCAGAAGGCCGCCAGCGAGGACTGCGAGGTCAGGCCCGGCACATCGTAGATCGCGTTGCCGAGCACCTTGACCGGCACCCCCTGCTGCAAGGCGGCGACGCCGACAGTGCTGTTGACGGTGACGATTCCAGCCGCCTTCGCCAGCAGTTCCGGCGGGGTGCCGCCCGACAGCACGAAGGCGCGCCCGGCGATGCCGCATTGCCGCGCCGTACGCGCAACGAGGCGATGCCAGCCGATGAGACCGTTGTCGAGCGGGTGGGCGACAAACACCAGCTCGCGCCGGCTGCCGCTCGCGGCAAACGAGGCGACGATCTCGTGCACCGCCTCGCGAAGGTCGCGGTACGGCGAATGGGCGCGGATCTGGTAGTCGGTGGCAAGCTGCAGCGGCACCAGAAAATACGAGCGCGGCGCCATCATCAGCCGCTGCCGGACGGCGGCCGCGGTGCCGGCGGTAAAGCGCTCGCGGGTGCGCGACCACAGCCACCCGCCGTATTCCGCGAACGGGTGGACGATGCTGTGATAGCGGTAGTGCGGGTAGAGCGGCCCGCCGAAGACCAGCGCCAGGTTGTAGACGACGTCGAGCACCGCGATCAGCCAGAACGGCGTATGGAACAGGCGCCGCAGGTCGGGGTCGGGAAAGCCCGAGGCGAGCGCGCGAATCGCGGCGGGGTCGTGCGGGAAGCGCGAATAGGTCGTCAGCCCGTCATGTTCGAGCGTGATCCAGTCGGGGCGCACATAGCCGAGATCGGTGGCGATGACTGGGATGCCGCGCGCCCGCGCCTCCTCGGCGGCGACGAGGTGATAGGGCCGCCGGTCGCCGTGCAATATGAGGTGGGTGACTTGATGGCGCTCGATTTCGGCGGCGACAAAGGCGCGAAAATCCTCGAGGCGGCCGCGGTAGTTCGCTGCCGGCAGCCGCCAGAACAGGCGGTCCCCGAAATGCAGGTTGATGCGGTGGACGTGATGGCCGCGGGCGATTAGCGCCCGCCCGAGCCGGTCGAAAAAATTCGAGATCGGCCCCTGCAGGAACAGGAACGAGCGCGGCGGCGACGGCGCCCTGGGTGCTTCTGCGGCCGGCACTAGACGGGATCCAAGGCGGAGCGCGTACCGCGGCTGCGCCAGCGCTGCCGCCCGAGGCCGAGCCGCTCCAAGAGGTCGACCGAGCGCCAGTAGAACAGCGGCTTGCGCCGCCACAGGCCGGCCACCGACCACGGGTCGAGCCCGGTCCACGGCAGGAACGGGTTGCGCCTTCCGAACGCCCACAGCTCGACCCGCGCGGTCGGCCGCACGCTTTGGCCGCGCGCATGAAAGCCGAACGTGTCGGCGACGACGAGCGTGTTGGCGCGCGCCGGGATCGCCCGCGGCGGCGGCAATCCAAGCCCCGCGAGAGCCTCCGGGTCCAGCGCCCGCACCAGCCGATGCGATCCGACGGAAGGGGGTGCGCTGGCGACGAGGCTCATCCGCCGTTCCCAGGCGAGACGCTGGGGCGTCAGCCGGTGCGAACCCGGGACATAGACGAACGGCATCTCGTCATCGCCGAGATCGCTGAGAAAGAGCCACGCCTTGACGGTCGGATGAAACGTGTCGGTGTGGAGATCGATCTGCGGGTCGGGCTGGCCGGGAACCACGCCGCTGAGAATAGTCTGGATGTAGACCATCGGCGCCGCCGCCGAGGCGCCGGCATAGGCGACCAGATTGCGCCAGTGCGGCTGATCGATCACCTGCCGCGCCGCTGGCACCTGGCGCAGCGTCGCCGGGTCGAGCGCGATGTGGCGGGTGATAGTGTCTCCCTCCACCATCTCGCGCGCCGCCGCCCGCAGCTGCCGCACCTGCGCCGCGAGCTCGGCAAACACCGCCGGCGCCAGGAAATCCGGCTTCACGATAAACCCGTCGCGGTCGAGCTGCCGCCGGTCCTCGGGCGGGATCAGACGCGCGAGCCGCCGCCGCCGCCATTGCGCCAGCCGATAGGCGAGCGCGACGCGCCCGGTATGGAGCCCATGCTGGTTGAGCCAGCGACTCCCGATCACCGGGTTGCGCGCGAAAAACTTCTCCTGCGTGAAGATTTGGGCCAGCCAGAACGGCATCAGCAAGGCGTGACGCGCCAGCGACGGCATCTCAACCCCCAAGAAGCAGCCACCGCCGGGCAGCGGCGACATCGGCAGACCCGCCGCCGCTCACCAGGACGCGAAGCATCGCGCCGCCACCGCGCCGCGCCTCCGCCGTCTTCCAGATGTGATGGCCCCCCGATTTGCCCCATATGGCGCAGGCCGCGCCAGCAACCCAACCGTTAGCCTAAATCTCGGCCGGATTGCCAGCGATGTCCACGATTTTCTCGGCGGTGCGGCATGCACCGATTATTGCAGATTCCTGCAACGCGCCGCGGCGCTCCTGTCAGATTACCTTGGCGGCGCGGAAGGCGGCGATATCGCCGGCGCCGTACCCGAGCTCGCAGAGCACGGCCTCGGTGTCGGCGCCCATCGGGCGCGGCGGCGTCTCGATCGACGGCCCGCCATGGGCGAATTTGAAGGCCGCCAGCGGCACGCCGAAGCCGCCGTCCAGTCCCGGCGCCGATTCGTGATGGTGAAAGACGCCCCGGGTCTTGAGGTGCGGGTCGGCGATCGCCTCGGCCATTGTGCGCACTCGCGCTGCCGGGACATGCCTTGCCTGCAGCCATACCTCCCATTCGGCTGCCGTGCGCGTCTTGATGATGTCGGCCAGCACCGCCGCCTCGCGCGCCCGGTCGGCCTCGCGGGCCTCGTTGTCGGTCTTGATCATGTCCGGCCGCTCCAGCGCCTGCCACAGCCGCTTCTGCTGCCCGAGATTGCTGGCGCCGATCATCAACAGCCCCTCCTTCGCCTCGTAGCAGCTGTTGGTGGCGAAGGGCTGCTTGTTGCCGTGCGGGCGCGGCTCGACGCCGTTGCGGAAATAGCCCGACAGGTGCGAGCCCATCAGCATCATCGCGACGCCGACCATCGACAGGTCGATGTGCTGCCCCTGGCCGGTGCGCTCGCGCTGGAACAGCGCCGCGGCGAGCGCGAAGGCCCCCATCGTGCCGGTCGCATAGTCGACGGCGGGGGCGCCGAACTTGATCGGGTTGACCTCCTCGGTGCCGGTCATCGCCATCAGCCCTGAGGTGGCCTGGATGACGTGGTCGTAGGCAGTCTGCTCGCGCCGCGGCCCGTCCTGTCCAAAGGCCGAGATCGAGCAGTAGACGAGGCGCGGGCTGACGGCGCTCAGCGCAGCGTAGCCGAGCCCCAGCGCCTCGAACGCGCCGGGGCGGAAATTCTCGACCAGGACGTCGGCGCCCGTGACCAGCCGGCGCAGCACCTCGCGGCCCTTCTCCGCTTTCAGGTCGAGCGTGATCGAGCGCTTGTTGGAGGCCTGCGTCAGGAACGAGGTCCCCATGCCGGCGCGGTTGAGGGCACGGTCGGTGCCGCTGCCGCGGCTCTGGTCGGGGTCGTCGGGATGCTCGACCTTGATGACGTCGGCGCCGAGCACGGCGAGCTGATAGGCGGCGAACGGGCCGGCCAGCACGTGCGTGATGTCGATGATGCGAATTCCCTCGAACGGTCGGGTCATGTCCGGCTCCCTTTGCCGCGGCGGCGGGTTCAGGCATTATGCGGCCGGCAGCTTTGCGGGCAAGGCTGACGGGGGATGGGGACGATCAGCAGCCGACGGGCGAGCGCGCCTGCTCGCATGATGGGCGCTGCACTGCTTGGGCTCGCCGCAATCGCGGCCGGCGTCGCGGTCGCGGTTGCCGCTGACAAGCAGCCTACTGCCGGCGCCACCATGCCTGGCCTCCCCGCCGGCGCGACGGTCGCGGTCGAGACCGTGTATTTTGGCGATCGGCGGATCCCGGTGCGGGTGCTGCGCGGCGCGCCGCGGCCGCGGCCGGCGGTGATCGGCACGGCACCCGTGCCGATCCGGCCGCGCCCCCCTGCCGCCGGGCCGCAAACGCCGCAAACGCCGCAAACGCCGCAAACGACCCAGATCGTCAGCTTCGGCAGCGGGTTTGTCGAGCAGGTCACGGTGGTGCGCGGCGGGCTCGGCATACCGGCCAGCCTCGCGCACCATCCCGCGGCGGCGGCGCACCCAGGCGTCGAGCACGCGGTGTTCGTCGCCGCGCCACAATCGCGGCCTGGTCCGGCTGGGGTCACGGTCTTGCGCGGTGATGCGATCCGCGAGCTGTTCTCGATCGACCTGTTCGGTCCGGCCGATGCCGGTGAACTCGACCGCATCGCCTTCGCGGTCGACGGCGTCGAATCGCGGCACGGCGCCGACCCCCGCATGTGGCGCGACTCGTCGACCGGGCCGCAGGGGCCGATGCAGGTCAGCGCCGCGGCGGCGCTCGATGTCGGCGGCGGCGACCGTTTCGACATTGCGCAGAACCGGCTGCTCGGGCGCGCCTATCTGGCGCAGATGTATCGCCGCTACGGCAACTGGCAGGACGCGCTTGCCGCCTACAATTGGGGCCCCGGCAACATGGATTTGTGGATTGCCGGCGGCCGCGCCACCGAACGCCTGCCGCCGGGCGTCGCCTACTATGTCGCGCGCGTACTGCGCGACGCGCTGGTCGCGGCGGCCCGGTAAGAGCCCTACGGCGCCTCGTTCGTGCGAAACACCGCGAGCCAGACCGTCGGCTGGTCAGGGTCGGTCCACGTGACGCGATGGCGGCGATGCGCCGGGATGTCGAGACAATCGCCGGGTTGGAGGTGCCAGTCCCGCGGCTCGTCGGCGAAGCGCAGCCGCGCCATGCCGGCGAGCAGCAGCACGAATTCCGCCTCCTCCTGGTCATACCAGAAGCCGGACGGGCTGGCCTGCCCGTGCGAGACGATCCGCTCGATGCGCAGCCCGGGCGCCGTGAGGATCACGTCGACGACCTCGCCGGCGCGCGCATCCGGCAGGTCATGCAGCAGGTTCGCGGGCAATTTCATCGCGATGTCGTGGGCCGCCCGCTGGCGGTCAGCACCCCGGCGACGGCGCGGCACCAGCCGGTGTAGCGCTCCTCCCGCTCCGCTGCCGCCATCGCCGGCGCGAACGAGGCCGTGGCGGACCAGCGCGCAATCATCGCCTCGGGCGGCGGGCAGAGGCCGCGCGCCAGACCGGCGACGTAGGCGGCGCCCCAGGCGGTGGTTTCGAGCACCGCCGGGCGTGCCACCCGCGCCGGCAGGATGTCGGCGAGGAACTGCATCGTCCAATCGCTCGCCGCCATGCCGCCGTCGACCCGCAACAATTCGATGCGCAGGCCCGTATCGGCCATCATCGCCGCCACCAGGTCGCGCGTCTGAAACCCGACGGCTTCGAGCGCTGCCCTTGTGATCTCCGGCCGGCCGCATTCCGCGGTCAGGCCGCTCAGCGCGGCGCGGGCGCCGGGATTCCAGTAGGGCGCCCCGAGGCCGGCAAAGGCCGGCACGAAATAGACGCGCTGCTGCGGATCGGCCTGCGCTGCGGCGGCATCCGCCTCGCCGGCAGCGGCGACGGCGCCGACCCGGTCGCGCAGCCACTCTACCGCGGCGCCGGCGATGAAGATGCTGCCTTCGAGCGCGTAGGCGGTGACACCGCCGAGCCGGTAGGCGAGCGTCGTCAGCAGCCGGTGACGCGACGCCGCCCTCTCGCCGCCGGTATGGAGGAGCGCGAAGGCCCCGGTGCCGTAGGTCGACTTGACCATGCCGGGGCGGAAGCAGGCCTGCCCGATCAGCGCCGCCTGCTGGTCGCCGGCGATCCCGGCGATCGGGATCGCATCCCCAAACAATGCTGGCGCAGTGCTGCCGAAATCGCCGTCGGTGTCGCAGACTTCCGGCAGCAGCGCGGCCGGAATCCCGAACGCTTGCAGCAGTTCGTCGTCCCAGCGCAGGCGTCCGATGTCGAACAGCATCGTGCGCGACGCATTGGTGACGTCGGTCAGATGCCGACCGCCGCCGCTCAGACGCCACAACAGGAAACTGTCGATCGTGCCGAACGCGATCCGGCCGCGGGCGGCGGCATCGGCGAGGCCGGCGACATCGTCGAGCAGCCAGCGGATTTTCGACGCCGAGAAATACGGGTCGATGACAAGACCGGTGCGCGCCGCCACCAGCGGCGCCAAGCCGGCCGCCTGCCAGCCTGCGCAGAGGTCGGCGGTACGGCGGTCCTGCCAGACGATGGCGTTGTGCACTGGCCGCCCGGTAGCGCGGTCCCACAACACCACCGTCTCGCGCTGGTTGGTGATGCCGATAGCGGCGATCGGCCCGGGATTTGGTCCATTGGCGGCGGCAGCGATCGCCTCGCGGCAGGTTTCCAGCACCGCCTGCCAGATCTCTTCAGGGTCGTGCTCGACCCAGCCCGGATGCGGGTGGTATTGCCGCAACACCCGGCGCGCGACATGGCGCACGCCGCCGGTGGCGTCGAACAGGATGGCGCGGGTGCTGGTGGTGCCCTGATCGACCGCCAGCAGGTAATCGGTCCCGGCGCTTACTGCCATTGCCCCTCCCGATGCCGCAGAGATGCCGCAGGGGCAGCCCTCGGCGACCGGCAGGATAGCGCAGCCCGATCCGGGATGCCCCCGATTCGATCCCGAATCCGTTCTGGCAAGGCCGATGCGAATTGTTATGATGCCGCGCTTTCCCTGCCGATCCCTCCCGCACTCGCGCTGCCCGCCCCGACGTGAACTCGAACCAGCCGCCAGCCGGGCCGCCACCGCGCTCGGGCTCGACGCGAACGCCGCTCAATGCGGTGTTCGGCCGCTTGTCCGGGCGACCGGCACCGCCACCGCGGCCCGCACCGGCAGTGCCGCCGCCGCATCCGGCACCGCCGCCAGCGCCGCGACCGACGCCGGCACCGCCACCTTCATCGCCCCAGGCAGTTGTGCGGCCGGCGCCGGCGCCGCCAACGGAACCCACGCCAGCGCCGGCAGCGAATGCGCCGCCGGATACCGCCGGCCGGCCGGTGCGTGCGGTTCGCGGCTCGCTTGCCGCCGCGTTGCTGGCGCGCGCCGCCAGCGCCCCCCGGGAGGCCGCCCCGCTACCCGAGCCCTCGCCGCCGGAACCGGCCCCGCCCGCGGCGCCTGCCCCGATCGAGACGGCGTTTGCACCGATCGAGACGGCGCCCGCGCCGATCGAGACGGCGTCAGGCCCGATCGAGACGGCGCCCGCGCCGGAAGCGGCGCCATTGCCGGCAGCGCCAACGCCGCTGGCATCGACCGCAAGCCCCGAGCAGCTTGCAGCGCCAGACGCAGTCGCCGCGACAGCCGCATCAGAGACGCCGCGGATCGCGATTGCCGACGCCATCATACGCGCCACCGCCGACGCCGTACCCGAGACGACAGCCCGGAGCGCGGAACCGATTACGCCGATCGGGCCGGGGGCGGCGCCCGAGACGGCGCCTCCCCTTGCGCCTGCCATGCGGCAGCCGGCAGCGCCGCGCGCCGAACCGCCGATTGCATGGCCAGTGCCGCGGTGGGTGACGATGCCGGTGCTGGCGCTCAGCATTCCCGACTCTCCCTTCGGCTGGGGGCATCACCCCCTGCCCGCAACTGGCGCCGCTGCCGAGCCGGCGACGTTCGGCTTTGCCGAGCCGGAGCCCGAAGCGGCCGAGCCCGTGGCGACGCCAGCGCCGGAAGCGGCCGCGCCCGTCGCCGCCGATAGCCCGCCGGCAATGGAGAAACCTCTCCCCGCGCCGGCGGCGGCCGCGGAGCCGGCCACCGTCGTCCCGATTGCCGCACCGGCGGCCGCACCGGTGGTCGAGGAGCCCCTCGCCGCGCCGGCTCAGGTTCCCGCACCCGAACCGGAGCCGGCCATTGCCGGCCTCGCAGAGCCGGGCGCCGAGATCGCGGCGACGGCGCCGGAAGATGCAGCCGCGGCGTCGGAAACGCTGGCGGTGGCGCTGCGCCGCGGCATTGCCGAGGGGGCCGCCGGCATTGCCGACGACATCCCCCCTGCGGCAGAGCCGGCCGAGGCGGCGGCGGCGGATGCGGCGCGGCCGCTGCCGCGGCCGGCTGGCGCAACCCAGCCTTCGGCGCAGCAGCTGCGCGCGCCGCGACCGCTCGGGGCGCCGCAGGCTGCCAGGCACCCGGAGATGCCGCCGGAAATGCAGCCGGAGGCGGCGCCGCATCTACCGGGGGCCGCGGCCGAGGCCGGCTTGCCCGCCGCGACTGTCCCGGCCGTCATGGTCGAGCCGCAGCCCGAGCCGGCCGCCGGCGACACCTCGGGCGAGACCGCGGTGGCGCCGCGCCCGGACGAGCGGGCCGGCCCGCCGGCGGCCGAGCCGGCCGAAATTCGCCCGGCGGTGCGCAACCGGCGTCTCTACCGGCGGGTCAAGGTCGACGCCGGCTTCGAAATCGATGGCGCCGCGGCGGAGCTGCTCGACATCTCGATGGGCGGGTTCGCCGCCGCCAAGGCGCCGACCCTGGCCCCCGAGATGACCGTGCCGGTCAACCTGCGCTTGTCGATCGACGGCGTCGACATCAGCACCGCAATGCGGGCACGCATGATCTATTGCGCCGAGCCCCGCAGCGGCGGCCGCTTTATCGAGCTGACCGCGAGTCAGACCGCGCTGTTGCGCTACATCGTGACGTGGCGCGGGCAGTCGGTCGGGGCGCTCGGCACGACGACGCTGCTCGACGCTATTACCCGCTGGCCCGAGCAGGGACTGGCCCAGGCGCCGGCCCTGCCGCCGGTCGAGCGCGAGCGCAAGGGGTCGTGGTGGTCGCGCGCCCTCGGCTGGCTGCGCGGCCGCAGCAGTCCAGGTGAGGGCTAGCGGTTCCTCGCCCGCGCAGCCGGGGTGGGGACCATGGTGGAGGGGCGACGTGTGCCCCCTCCGGCCCGCTCCCTCGCCGC